>NZ_SORI01000009.1 GCF_004366815.1 Aminivibrio pyruvatiphilus
GCGGCTCTCGATCTCCGCGAGAAGATTGCGTTTCTCCGTTTCGTCGGTAGTCAGCATCATCTCGAAGAGATTGGCCCTGATATAGTTCATATTTGCCCTGGAGTCGTTCATCCACTGGACGGGCAATACACCGCTCCGGAACATGTCCGTCATGTCCCTTTCCGCGGTGACAAGGCGCTGATAGCCCACAAACGAGGCGCCTGCGGTAAAAAGGCACAGTATGGCAGTCAAGGCGACAAGGCGGACACGGATGGAAACATTTCTGAGAAACTGTAGCTTCAACATAAATGGTCACTCCCCACAAAAAATTAGGCAGCCCGGAGGGGCTGCCTGCATCAGATCCAGTGTCCCCACGCACCACTGGTATGAGCCTGAAAGGTAGTTGAAAAATGCATATCAAGAAAAAATGCTGTTGCCTGAAATCTGCAGGAGGAAAATCCGGAAATCTTCAGGATGCCTCGCAGGTGTTGAATGAAATCTTTTCGAGGATGGTGAAAATTTCTTCGAAAAAAGTTTTCAGTCATCATCCCATGTGCCATGAATGCTGTCAAAAGAAATAAGGGGGAAATAAGCGGGGAAAAGAAGCCTTTTGCTCGAAAAAACATTCAAATGTGTCCCGTTTTAAATAGTTCTCAGGAAGGATATGTTTTTGGTAAGTTTTGCTGTTTAGTTAGGGCAAGAAGCAATATGAAGCATGGTTATAAAGTCCCGGTTCAATCCGGGATAAAGGAATTCTTCATGGTCTGGAAGAGGATGAACTTGGGTGTGAACTAAGGTGATCAGCAGATAATGGTTTGGGGCGGGGAGGAATGAAAACTTCGTTGAAGGATCTTGAATCAGCCTGCGGGAAGGAAAAGCTCCGTGGCGGGTGGACCTCCGGCAGAGTTTCCCGGAGAGAACCAGCGGCAGAGGAGTGATACCCCTGCCGCCCCATGCCTGTCGAACTGACGGTCTGTCCGAACGAAAAATCTTTATTCCTCAACCCACTTCGTCAGGTCTTCCCTTTGACCGGCGACGAGGATCATGTCCCCGGCCTCGATGGTGGTCTCCGCCCTGGGGATGAACCGTTTCCCGCCGCGGTTTATGGTGAGGACCACCGCATTGTACCTGATCCGAAAATCGAGCTCTGCGAGGGTCTTGCCTACCATTTCGGGGATGGGGCGGATTTCGCCCACGTAGAAGAGCGATCCAGGCACCTGGGCGAAATGGGACATCCACGGATGGACAAGCAGCTGTGCCAGCCGTTCGCCCATGTCCCGCTCGGGAAAGATGACCCGATTGGCTCCCACCCTGGCAAGAACCCGGGCGTGAATGTCGTTTTCCGCCCGGGCGATGACATAGGGAACGCCAAGGTCTTTCAGGATGGTGGTGGCAAGAATGCTGGCCTCGACGCTTTCACCAATGGCGACCACTGCGATGTCGGCTTCTTTTGCGCCGCATTTGGCAAGAGCCTCGGCGTCGGTGGCGTCCGCCTGAACGCAGAAATCAACGAGTCCGGCGGTTTCCTCGACGCACTCACTGTCATTGTCTACCGCGATGACCTGGTTATGAAACTCGGAGAGAGTTTTGCACAGAGACTGACCGAACCGGCCCAAACCGACGACCAGCACCACTTTTTCTTCTTTTTTCACGTTCGTTCCTCCAATGGGGGTGAGTCAGGGAATTCCGGCGCACCCGTCCTGCGGATGATACCGGAATTCAGGCGCCGCTGCGGCCGTTCGGCTTCAGTGGGTCTTGACCCAGCGCTCGGCCTCGCTCGGATACGAGTCCCCGTCTCCGGCGAAGACCACCACATCGTCATCTTTATACAGAACGATGGAATGATCCGAAAAAAACAGGCGAAGGCAGCCGTTTTCGTCGAAGGAGAAAGAGCAGTGTTTTTCGGCGAGATCACCAAGACACAGCATCCTTTCCATCTCCTTCCTTTCCCGATTTCCCGCCGTCATTTCCGGCATGGCGGGTTTCACCTGGTACAGACTACCAGAGGGCGAATTAAGGCACCGTCAAGAAAGGAGCCGTCGGCGTAAATTTTTAATAAAGAAAGGGGATTACTGGGCGGAGAAGCGGAATCCTACCCCGGGTTCCGTATGGATGTACCGGGGAAGGGAGGGGTCCGGTTCGATCTTTTTCCTCAGGTTGCTCACGTGGACGCGAAGAAGGGCAGGGTCCCGTTCTTCCCTGTCGTCCCAGATTCTTTCACTCAGCATGCGGTAGGTTACCACGCAGTCGATATTCTGCGCGAGAAGGGAAAGAATCTCGAATTCCGTTCTGGTGAGGGCAATTTCCTGCCCCTGCCGCAGAAGCTGCCGTTTTGCCAGGCTGATGATCAGGTCGCCGGCAACGATCTCCGGAGGCTGGATAATCCTCGATTCCGCCCGCCGGAGAATGGCCCGTATTCTGGCGAGCAGTTCCCCTGCCTGGAAGGGTTTGGTGAGATAGTCATCCGCCCCCAGGTCAAGGGCCTGCACCTTGTCGCTTTCGTTGCCCCTGACCGAGAGGATCAGGATTGGCGAGTTCATCCAGGTGCGCAGTTCCCGGCAGACGTCCTTGCCGTCCATATCCGGAAGGGAAAGGTCGAGGACGACAAGTTCCGGGTTGGTCTCTATGGCCTTTTCGATACCTTCAGCGCCGCCTGAGGCAAGGGTCACGTCGTATTTCCTCAGGGAGAGAATGGACTGGAGGGCCCTCCTGATGGATTCCTCGTCGTCGATGACCAGTATTCTGACGCTTCTTTCCGGGGAGCTCATGGCAGGTCAGCCTCCGTTTCTTCCCTGACGTGGCCGGCAGGCAGGGAGATGATGAAAACCGTTCCTGAAGGCGCATTATCCTCCACCCGTATTGTCCCTTCGTGTACCCGGGCGATTTCCAGGGCGATGGGCAGGCCGAGCCCCGTTCCGCCGGGAAGCAGCCCCGAGTGGATTCCCCGGAAGAACTTGGTAAAGATCATGCGTTTTTCGCCATCAGGTATCCCCGGGCCATTGTCGCCGATGCGGATGTCAAGGCCGGAGGCGGTGCGTTCCGCTCCGACGGTGACGGGGCTGTCTGGGGGACTGTAGGAGAGGGCGTTTTCCAGTATGTGCATCAGCAGTCTGCCCCATTGCTGAAAGTCCACCAGGATGAGAGGGAGATTCTCAGGCAGTTCCGCCTTTACCCGCTCGCGGGCGTGCCGCTCCAGCCGGAAGAGAACCCAGCCGAGGACTTCTCCGGGCTCCACCCACTGAAGGTCGGGCTTCCACGCTTCGGCGGCGAGCCTCGAAAGGTCCAGCAGCGATCCGATGGAGTGGGAGAGTCTGTCCAGATCCTTTTTGACCGATCCGAGTTCCTTTTTTACGTGGCCTGAATTCCACGTCCTGTCCCCCTCGAGAATATCGGAGATCGTTGCCGTCAGTGATGAAAGGGGAGTCTTCAGCTCGTGGGAAACCGAGGAAAAGATGGCCGACTTGAGTTTGTCCCCTTCCATGAGGGTTTCCGCCCGGCGGGCCGATTCGTCCAGCCGGTTTCTCTCCAGGAAGGTTCCGGCCATGTGGGCCGCCGCTGACAGAAGCTGGATTTCGTTCCAGCTGTAGCCCTTTTTGCTCCTCCGTTCGCCGATGTGCAGAATCCCTTCAAGCCCGCTGGAGGAGAGGACGGGAAGAAAAACATCGTTCCGTGAGACGGAGGGGAAGAGAGCGGTGTGAGGGAGGAATCCGGTCTCCTCTCCCGGCGTCGGGCCCCGGGAGGGGGCGATGACAGGTGAGGCGATTCCTGCGGACCGTTCCGCCGTTTCCCGGAGGAAATCCTCTTCAAGGGGATCGATGTCGAGGTCGTTTTTCAGGCCGAAGAGCAAAGACCTGCTCCCGCCTTTGTCCGCCAAGTGAAAACGGATGAACCTGGGGGAGAAGACGGCCTCGATCTCGTTGCAAAGAGCTTCCGCCATATCCAGGGGTTTCTGAAGGGCCAGGAGGCGCCCGGTGAGCCTGTTGAGGAGGGCCATTTCCCGCTCCTGGGCGACGGCAAGGGCTTCCCTTTCCCTCAGCCTGCCGGATGTGAGTCCGATGAGGAGTCCCACCACGAGGAAGACGCCGAGGGAGATCCAGTCCTTGGGGTCGTCCACTCTGAAGGTGTTGTATGGGGGGAGAAAAAACACGTCCCAGGCGAGGAAGGCCGACAGGGCAGCCGCGAAGGAGGGACGAGATCCTGCCACCGAGGCGACCACGGAAATCACCAGAAGGTAGAGAAGGGCCCAGTGTCCCTTTCCCAGGAGTTCCCGCCCCGGAAGAAAAAGCAGGGTCGCTGCTCCGACGATGCCGGGGGCAAAGATAAAGGGGTGGTTTTCAGCCCAGTGCCTTACACTTGTGAAAAACATTCTTCTTCCCGTCGCTTTCATGAGGTTTCCGGCGTATCCGCATCCGGGCTGAACAGCACGGCCCGGCAGGGCGCGCCTTCCGCTCCCCTGATCTTGATTGGGGCCGCCGAAAGGAAATATTCCCCGTCGGGAACTTCATCCAGCCACAGGGATTCGATGAGGGCCACGCCTCCCGAGAGGAGGGGGATATGAATGCCTGCCTCGTCCTCGGGAGGGGCGACGGAAGAGGCGTCCGTCCCGAGGGTCAGGATTCCCCGGCGGAGCAGAAAGGCTGCCCCCGACGGGGCGAGGAAGGATGTGCCGCCGGATTTCAGCAGCAGCCGCCTGGTCCCTTCGGGGATGCGGTCCCTGAGGTCGTCTTCGGTGACGAGGCTGTGTCCGGGCACGGAAAGAAGAAGGCATGGCCCGATAAAATGATCGAGGGGCATGGAGGCGATGTCCTGCCCGTCCCGGCAGAAGTGAAGGAAGGCGTCGCAGTGGGTGCCGGCATGAAGACTGCAGGAAAGGGAGCAGAGGTTGAAGTCCGCTCCCTTCCGCATGTCGAAGACTTTTTCCAGCTCCGGTTCCCGGTCTCCGGGGTAGACCGGCGACGAAAGGAGTTCCCGGGTGATGTCGTAGTATTTCATGAAAAGGGCTCGATCGTTTTAAAAATGCCCGTTTTCGTCATGTTCCGGCGGATTTCAAAGCCGCCGATGGCTTCCACGGGATCAATATCCGCCAGGGCGAAGAAGTTGATGTCGTTCCACTGGTCCCTGTGCACCCGCAGGCTGAAAAGATACTGGTCCTCTTCCCTTCCCGTGGAGGACTGTACTTTCTGGGTATACCCCGAGAGAACGATTTCTGTGACCATGGGAACCGCCCTGAAGACTTCTCCCAGAAGCAGGAAGGCCACGCCGTGGACGTGTCGGGCATAGTCCTTCCGGACCTGGGTTTCGCTTTTCGGCGACTCCGTGAGGCCTGAGCGTTTCGAGAACCCGTAGACCACAGGGGGCATGTCCTCGATCTCGGGAAGGTCCACGTCGAGAAAGGCTATGGTGCCGTCCACCTGGTAGGAGACGTGGGTTTCCCGGGGCCACTCGATGGAGGATATCACCGCTTCGAGGGCGGCTTCGGGCTTCTCTCCGGCGAGCTTCAGCGCTTCTTCGAAGCGGACGGCCCGTTTGTCTTCCTCCCGCTCAAAGGCTTTTTTCCGTTCCTCCCATTCGGCGAGGAGCAGACCGTGGTTTTTCTTCCTCGCGTAGTAGATGTAGCCTTCCCAGAGAGCCCAGGGGATGAAGGAGAGGCCCCATGTGAAGTAGGTGAGGGCGAGTGCCGCCGCCAGCACCGCTCCCCGCAGCCAGAGAGGGAAAGGGGACGGAGGCAGTTCCGGTGCCGGTTCGCCGTATTCCGAAGGGGTGTAGGCAAGGGGCGCCGTGGGCGGAAGGGTCCGGAGATGGATGTCGATGATCTCCTGGACGGCGCTGTTCAGCTCGTCCGCGGCGTTCCTGCCCTCCGGAGCCCCGCCCGCGCCGGAAGAAGGAGCTCCCGCGGCGGAGCCGGACTTCTTTGCCCCGCCGGGCCAGGGAATGGGAAGCTTCTTGCGGTAGAAGATGCCCGATCCGGGAATGCCCACATTCGCGTGGACGCCCCCCCTGCCGATTCCCAGGGTGGCTCCCCTCGGGCCCACCGTGGCGCTGACGCCGCTCTTGCTCAGGTTGATCCTGACTCCGGGGGCGATGGTGATGGTTTTTCGAAAGCGGATGCCCATGGTGCCCTTCTCATCCTCCTTTCGTTGAAGGAAAGGGGTTTCCGTTCCTGATAAGCGGGGTGAAAGAGCCGCCCCTTTGCAAGCCTAGGCTTCCTCTTCCTCCGGGTCGAAGAGCAGGTAGTCCCAGCGTTCTTCTGTGATTTCTCTCCCCCAGATTTCATGCTTCACTTCCTCCGTGGGGGAGAAGCCGTACAGTTCGTAGAGGTGACGGGCTTCCCTGAGTTCCGAAAAGGTCCAGAGGTAGATGCGTCGGTAGAGGTTCAGCCTGCAGAACTCCATGACTTCGTCCATGAGGCGTCTGCCGAGTCCCATGCCCCGGAATTCCGGATGGACCAGGAGCCACCGGAGCTTGGCCGTCCCGTCGTCCTCGTGGTCGATGGCGATGGATCCGACCACGGTGCCGTTGTGATCGGCAACCCAGGCTCCGCCCTTTCCGGCCTCCCTGTTTTTGAGGAAGCGGGCCATACCCTCGAAGAGATAGTACTCGAAGGTACTGTCGAGGCCGTACTCCTTCATGTAGAAGTCCATGTGCTGGGAGGCCATTATCCCCAGATCTCCGGGCTTCGCCGGCCTGATGATCACTTCCCTGGGCTCGCTGGTCAGAATGTTCCGGATGTTCTCCATGGACCGGAGGAGGGTGTCCACATCCACTTTCGGCAATGGGGCCAGAAGGTCTGAAGTCTTTTGTTCCGCCGCTTTTTCGAGGGCTTTGAGGACGTGTTCGCCACGGGGGGTGAGTCGGAGGATGTAGGCCCTGCCGTCCAGGGGGGACCGTTCTTTTTCGAGGAGTTCGTCATGCTCGAACCGCCGGATTATCCTGCTGAGGTAGCCCGGGTCCAGTCCAAGCTGGACGTTGATCTCGCTTGCGGTGGGGGAGTTGTTGTGCTTGATCTCATAGAGAACCCGTGCCTCGGCGAGGGAGAAGGGACTGTTGAGCACCGACTGGTTGACTGCTCCTATGATCCCGGTATAAAATCTGTTGAAACTCCGTATTTGTTTCGTAAACTGTTCGGGAATGTCCTTCACTTGTTTTACCCTCCTTTCAGATACTCTCATCTCTTATAGTATTCCAGTTTATTGCTGATGTCAAGCAAAATATACAATTCGTTCTGTTAATTGATGCTTTTCCTGCGGGGTTTCCTAGCGTGCCGTTCCCGCCTTCGCCATGTCCTTGAGGGCCTGGAGCTCCCGGGGGGACATGGCGCCGGCAAGATAGGCGGAATAGGCCGTCTTGTTTGAGAGCAGGGGTTCGTCCCTGAGTGCGGGGAGCGTCGCGGCAGCCTCTTCAAAGGACGGGGTTCCCGGAACGGGGGAAAACTCCGCAATTCTCGGATTGCCGCCGTGTTCCAGGACGAAGCGGATGGAACGCTCCACCGATTCAACCGACTGGCCCGGCACTCCGGCGAGGATGTAGGTCTCCATCTGCCGGTCCGAAAAGCCGGCTTTCCTGAGGGAAGCCAGGGCGGACAGGTATTCTTCGTCTGATGTCTTGTCCGATCCTCTGTGCTGCATGCCCGGGTCAGAGCTTTCAAAACTGAGCCGCAGGGTCTGGAATCCGCTTTTCTTGAGCACCGAAGCGCATTCGCCGTCGATCTCCCGGACGTGGAGGCCGTTGGGGGTGTGGAGTCCGAGGCCGGGGTACCGTTCGTTCAACGTTTCGAGAAGGGGGTACAGATGCCGTTCCTTTCCTGTCAGGAGGGCGTCGTCGTAGAAGGCAAGATCTCTGACTTCACCGCTCGAGAGCTGCCGTGCCGCGTCTTCCAGCACGAGAGCGGGATCCCTTCTCCTGCAGGACGGCTCGAGGAGGCGGGAGGCGCAGTATTCGCACCGGAAGGGGCAGCCGAAGGTCGTGGCCAGGACGCCGTACCGCAGTCCCAGGTACAGGTCGGTGGCCGGCAGGGAAAAATCGAGGTCCAGAGGTTCCGTCTGGATCATGTCGGCTCCCGAGAGTTTTGCGTGGTCCGGGCAGAGCCGGGCATACACCCCGCCGAGGATCACCGGGATGCCGGGGAACACCTCCCGGAGGGTCTGGATGCAGCTGAAGACTCCGCCGTACCAGTAGGTCATCATGGAGGTCACGAGAATGTAGTCGGGGGCAGGGCAGCTTTCAAGGAGGACGCGGAAATCTTCTTCGCCGAGACCGAAACGGTGATATCTCCTCGGTATTCCGGCGAGGCAGGCCGGCTTGGGTATCTCCGTCTTCCTGACGGCGTTTCTTCCGAAGGAGAGATCTCCCGTCCGTCCCTCAAAGATGCAGTCCGCCAGGAAGACCGTGTTTCCCTGGCGGCGGAGGAGGTCCAGCAGGAAGAGGAGCCCCAGGGGCTTGGCCCACAGGTCGAAAAAGGTGAAATCATGGACTGGGGGGTTGACCCCCAGGACCACGGCTCCCGTCATTTTGCGAAAGAAGGACGACAGATCGGACACGGCGGCATCTCCTTCCCGAAATCCCCTCCCGAGGCGGAAGGGGAGAGATCATGCCGTGGAGTATAATAGCAAAAACGTGCCGGTACGGAGCGGCGACGGGCAGGAATAGATCCCGTCCATTTTTTTACCGGAGCGGAAATCTGTCCACCGGGAGAATTCTGATGAAGTCTGTAACCGAAGAAACACGGTCGATCCTTCTTGAGTTTCAGCGGACGGAGATCACGGAGCATGCCATTTACTCGGCACTGGCGGGGCGGCTGAAGGGCCCCAACAGGGACCTGTTCCGGAGAATCGCCGAAGATGAAAAGCGGCACGCTTCCGTCTGGGAGCGGTACACCGGTGTTTCCCTTTCTCCGGACAGGTGGAAGGTGGTCCTTTTCGTCCTGCTTGCCATGGTGATGGGCATCACCTTCGCCATCAAGCTCATGGAAAAGGGTGAGGAACGGGCGGAGAAGAACTACGGCGCGGTGAAGGAGGCCATTCCCGAAGCCGCCGAAATTCTCAGGGAGGAGACGGAGCACGAGGCAGCCCTTGCCGACCTCATCGACGAAGAGCGCCTCCGGTACATGAGCTCCATGATCCTCGGGCTGAACGACGCCCTGGTGGAGCTGACGGGAGCTCTGGCGGGCTTCACCTTCGCCCTGGGCAGCGGCAAGGTGGTGGCCATGGCGGGAAGCATCACCGGCATCGCTGCTGCCCTTTCCATGTCGGCGTCCGAGTACCTCTCCCAGAAGTCCGAGGAGGGAGACCGGAAGCCCCTCAAGGCGGCGGTGTACACGGGCATTGCCTACCTGGGCACCGTGGTGGTGCTGGTCTTCCCCTATATGGTTTTTGACAGTCCCTTTGCGGCCCTGGCGCTGACCCTGCTGAACGGCGTTGGCATCATTCTGTTCTTCACCTTTTTCATGTCGGTGGTCCGGGATGCGCCCTTCCGGAAGAGCTTTCTCGAGATGCTTTCCATCAGCCTCGGCGTGGCGGGCATCTCCTTCCTCATCGGATACCTCGCCAGGCTTTTTCTCGGCGTGGAGCTCTGACGATATCGGTCCGGTCAGGGACAGACCTTGAGTGAACCGAAGGAGACATCATGCAGACCTTTCTTCCCTACCCCGATTTTTTCCGGTCCGCAGAGGTGCTGGATGTCCGGAGGCTCGGAAAGCAGAGGGTGGAGGCCTTCCAGCTTCTGAACGCTCTGTCGCCGGAGTACGCTCTCCGGGGGTGGCGGAATCACCCGGCCCGGATCATGTGGAGCGCCCATCCGTCGGCCCTTGCCTTCTACGGGGTGGTGGTGTGCCGACGATGGACCGGGCTGGGCTACCGGGACACCTGCAGGGACAAGATCCTGGGCGCACTGAATATCATGGGCGGCGACGGCGACGAGGAACGGCTCGAAGGGCGGTACCGGGACGCCCTCGCCGGGAAGGGACGGGAGTTTCTGCCTCCCTGGTTCGGCGACGAAACCTTCCACCGGTCCCACCGCTCGAACCTCCTGCGAAAGGATCCCGAGTGGTACGGCCGGTTCGGTTGGAGCGAAGGACCAGATCTTCCCTACGCCTGGCCTGTCCCGGCGGCTGAAGAAATGAAAAGGAGCTGACAGAAAGTGAAACCCTTTACCGACCCGGCCTATGCCGGCATTGCCACGTTCCTGAGAGCCCCCGCAAGTGCCCCGGACGACCTTCGGGAGGGGGATATCGCCATTGCGGGCATTCCCTTCGACACCACCTGCGGCTCCCGGCAGGGGGCCCGTTTCGGGCCGAGGGGCATCCGCGAGGGAAGCCTGCATTTCGTCTACCAGATGGACGCCCTGAACAAGGGGGACAAGACCATGATCAACGCCGTCACGGGAGAGACGGTCCGGTTTCCCTTCCGGGACGCGGTCCGTGACCTTGGGGACTTCACCGTGTATCCCGCCGACGTGGAGCGCACCTCCGCTTCCGTGAGGGACGGGGTGGAGGAGATAGTCCTGAAGGGTGCCTTTCCCGTGCTGCTCGGCGGCGACCATTACGTCACCTTTCCGGCCGTGGAGGGGTTCGAGCGGGCGTGGAAGAAGAAAAAAGCCGCTCCGAAACTGGGCTATATTCACATCGACTCCCACCTCGACCTGTCCGATGACACGGAGGCCTGGGGCAGGCTCTACCACGGCTCCACGGCGAGACGGGTGAGCGAGCTTGAATGCTTCTCGCCCTCAAACATGGTCTGGATCGGTGCGAGCGGAGGGTTCGTCAGCAGGGACAGGTGGGATTTCCTGCAGAATTCGGGGACCGTCCAGTTCTCCATGGCCGATATCGAATCCCTGGGCGTCGGCGAAGTGGTCCGCCGGGCGGCGGCCATCGCTTCCGCCGGCTGCGATTCAGTGTACGTCACCATCGATATCGACGTGGTGGACCATGCTTTTGCCCCGGGGACGGGGTCCTATGTCTACGGAGGCATTACGTCCTTCCAGTTCCTTCAGCTTATGGACGCTCTCCGCACGGTGCCCGCCGGGGCCGTGGACCTGGTGGAAGTCGCCCCACCCCTGGACCCGACGGGAACCACGTCCCGCCTTGCGGCCACGGGTCTCATCCGGTTTCTTCTTCCCCGGCTCTCGGGGCGGTGACCGGAAAGGAAGAGTGGAGTATAATAGGCTCATTCGCATCGGGGGAGTCCGAAAAGGACTGAGAGGGGGCATCGCCGCCCCGACCCCTGGAACCTGATCCGGGTCATGCCGGCGAAGGGAAGGTGCCCGCTTCAAGGACATTCCTCCGATGCATATCTGCAAAGGAGGATTTTTTTATGGCCGGTGATAAAAACAGGATTCTTGTGGAAGGCGCCCTCGCTGTGGCCCTTTCGGTTGTCTTTTCTGCGCTGAGACTCTGGACCATGCCCCAGGGAGGCTCCATCACCCTGGAGATGGTGCCTCTCTTCCTCTTCGCCCTGCGGAGGGGAGGAAAGGCCGGATGTTTCGCCGGCGCTGTCTCAGGTCTCATGCAGCTCATGACGGGGGGCTACGTGGTGCATCCCCTTCAGGCTGTGCTGGACTATCCGGCGGCCTTCGGCGTTCTCGGCCTGGCCGGGTTTTTCGCAGGCAGGCCCCTGGCCGGAATGGCCCTTTCGGGGCTGCTGCGGTTCGGATGCCATGTTCTCTCCGGCGTGATCTTCTTCGGCAGCTTCGCCCCCGAGGGGACCAACGTCTGGCTCTATTCCTCGGTCTACAACGGCTCGTTCCTTCTTCCCACCCTGATTGTGTCCGCCGTGCTGGTGCACCTCATTCTGCCCCGGCTTTCGGTGTTCGGGACAGGCAGGCGATAAGCCCCGCCCGGAAGAGCATCTTCCGTACCCTGGCGCTCCCGGCGGGGAGGGGAAGGGAGGCGAGTTCGTCACCTCCGGCCCATCTCCCGCCGGGAGCGTTCTCTTCCAGGCCGTCCGGAACCGGAACGATCACCACCCGGAGGGTGATGCGCCACCGGGTGAAGGAGCACCGGATCAGGCCGAAATCAGCCCCTTCGGTCCGAGAAAGCGCATGGGGCAGGAGAGGCTCCGCCGGGGGAGCTTCCCAGGGGAACTCTTCGAAGCCGGCCCAGAGTCCCCGGGAAGGGCGCTTCCGGAGATAGACTTTTCCATCCCTGAGAAGGACGAGCATGCGCCCCTCCGCCGTCTCCCCCTTTTCCCGCCTGGAAAAGACGGGCCGGAGCAGGGCGGTTCCCCGTTCGCGGGCGCGGCAGACGCCTGATAGGGGGCATTCACCGCACTTGGGCGACCGGGGGACGCAGAGGGTAGCCCCCAGCTCCATCACCGCCTGGTTGAAGTCCCCGGGGCGGTCCCGGGGAAGCATGAGGGAAAAGGCCTCCCGGACGGCTCCCTCGCCGGCGGAACGGTCCACGGGGCAGCCGAGGTCAAGAAGGCGGGAGAAGACCCGTTTCCCGTTGGCGTCTACCGCCGGAACGGGAAGGCCGAAGGCGATGCTCGCCACCGCTCCGGCTGTGTAGGGGCCTACTCCCGGAAGAGCCAGGAGTTCCTCGTAGGACTCCGGAAGCTTTCTGCCCAGGGTATCGGCGATCACCTTCGCCGCTGCCCGGAGGTTCCGTGCCCTGCCGTAATAGCCCAGTCCCTCCCATGCCTTGAGGACGTCCTCCTCGGGGGCGCGGGCAAGGGCTTCCGCCGTGGGGAAGAGGCCGGTCCACCGGAGGTAGTAGTCCGCTGCCCGGGATGTCTGGGTCTGCTGCAGCATCACCTCGGAAATCCAGATTTTGTACGGGTCAGTGGTCTCCCTCCAGGGAAAGGGACGCCGGACCCTGTCATACCAGTCCAGAAGGGCTGATGCCGCCTGCTCCGCTCCCTGCCGGGAGGTGAAGAGTTCCTTTTTCGTCATGAAATAACTCCTTCCGTGTTTCAGTGAAAAACGGTTCTCTCTGCCGTCATAGGGTACAATAACTTTCAGATCGATGCACCACCTGGGGGAGGAGAGAACCATGGCCGGAGCAGAAAAAACGGAGTATGATTTTTCCCTTTTCGGGGAGATGGACTCGTATCTCTTCCGGGAGGGGAACCATTGCCGCCTGTACGAAAAGCTCGGTGCCCACGTCGCGGAACACGGCGGGAAGCGGGGAACATATTTCGCCGTCTGGGCCCCGAACGCCGAGGAAGTGAGCGTGACAGGCACCTTCAACGGGTGGAACAGGACCGCCAACTATCTCTCTCCCCGGAAGGACAGCTCCGGCGTCTGGGAGGGCTTCATCCCGGGCGTGGAAAAAGGGGCGCTCTACAAGTACTCCCTCCGCACACGCCGGGGGAGAGTCATCGAGAAAGGGGATCCCTTCGCCAGTTTCTGGGAAGTGTCCCCCAAGACGGCCTCCATCGTCTGGCCCCATGAATACGAATGGGGCGACGGGGAGTGGATGGCCTCCAGAAGTGAGAAAAACGCCCTCGGCGCCCCCATGTCGGTGTACGAGGTCCATATCGGCTCATGGAGGAGGAATCCCGTGGAGGGGTTCCGGTCCCTCTCCTACCGGGAGCTCGGCCATGAGCTGGGGGACTACGCCCTGTCCATGGGGTTCACCCACGTGGAGCTGCTCCCGGTGATGGAGCACCCCTTCTATGGCTCGTGGGGATACCAGACCCTGGGGTACTTCGCCCCCTCGAGCCGGTACGGCACCCCGGAGGATTTCATGTACATGGTGGACGTGCTGCACCAGAAGGGCATCGGGGTGATCCTCGACTGGGTGCCCTCCCACTTCCCGGCCGACGCCTACGGACTGGCGAAGTTTGACGGCACGTGCCTTTTCGAGCACGAGGATCCCCGCAAAGGCTACCACCCCGACTGGGGAAGCTGGATTTTCAACTACGGCCGGAACGAGGTGCGGGGGTTTCTTCTGAGCAGCGCCTTCTTCTGGCTCGACCGGTTCCACGCCGACGGCCTGAGGGTGGATGCCGTGGCCTCCATGCTCTACCTGGACTATTCCCGGAAGGCGGGGGAGTGGATTCCCAACCGGTTCGGCGGCAGGGAGAATCTCGAGGCCATCAGCTTCCTGAAGAAGCTGAACGAGGCCGTATACAGCGATTTCCCCGACGTGCAGACCATCGCCGAGGAGTCCACCGCCTGGCCCATGGTCACCCGCCCCGTGTTCGTGGGGGGGCTGGGATTCGGCATGAAATGGAACATGGGGTGGATGCACGACACTCTCGCCTTCATGTCGAAAGACCCGGTGTACCGGAAATACAGCCACGACAAGATCACCTTCAGCATAATGTACGCCTTCACGGAGAACTTCCTTCTCCCCTTTTCCCATGACGAGGTGGTCCACGGAAAGGGTTCCATGCTGGGCAAGATGCCGGGGGACGCCTGGCAGAAGTTTGCCTGTCTCCGCCTGCTCTACGGCTATATGTTCGCCCACCCCGGGAAGAAGCTCCTGTTCATGGGGTGCGAATTCGGCCAGGGGAAGGAGTGGAACCATGACGACAGCCTCCAGTGGGACCAGCTTTCCATCCCGGAGCACAGGGGGATTTCCCTTCTCGTTGCGGAGCTGAACAGGGTATACCGGCAGGAGACTGCCCTCCACGAGCTGGATTTCACTCCTGACGGCTTCGAGTGGTGTGATTTCTCCGACTGGGAAAAGAGCGTGGTCTCCTTCGTCCGGAAGAATTCCTCCGGCGGCATGGTCCTGGCAGTGTTCAACTTCACCCCGGTACCCAGGCTCCATTACCGCATCCCCGTCCCCTGCGGGGGCTACTGGCGGGAGATAGTGAACAGCGACGCCGGGGAATACGGCGGTTCGGGGTTCGGCAACTATGGGGGCCTTCATTCGGAGGAGCTTCGGTGGAAACAGAGCGAACACTCCCTCTGCCTCACCCTTCCTCCCCTGGGGATGCTGCTGCTGAAACTGGAACGGTAAAGAAGGGGCGGACCCGGACAGGTCCGCCCCTTTCCCATTGTGACGGTGTGTTTCAGACCGCGGTCTTCGCCAGGGAGAGCACCGCGCCGAGGACCACGTCCACGCCCTTCTTGATCTGGCCGTAGTCGGTCCACTCCTCAGGGCAGTGGCTCCGCCCTCCCTTGCTGGGAACGAAGACCAGGCCCACGTCCGCGGCCGATGCCATGATCATGGCGTCGTGCCCCGCACCGCTCTGCATGACCTTCGACGTGTAGCTCCGCTTCGCCGCCTCGGCTTCGAAAAGGCCGAGGATCTCCGCCGACATCTCCACGGGCCGGACGGTCAGCTTGTCTGTGACGGATATGGTGACGCCGTGCTTCTTCTCCAGTTCCTTCAGGAAGGCGGCGAAGGACCCGGTCACCTGTTCGAGCTTCTCCATGTACACCGAGCGGACGTCGATGGTGAAGAACACCCTTCCCGGAACGATGTTCGCCCCGCCGGGGAAGACTTCCATCCTGCCCACGGTCCCCACCGTTCCACCGGCGGCTTCCTTCGCTGCCCGGTCGAGGAAGAGGACCGCCTCTGCGGCCGCGGTCAGGGCGTTGCACCGCATGTCCATGGGGGTTGTCCCGGCGTGGTCCGGCCTGCCGAGGATCTCCACTTCCCTCTGGCTGATTCCCACGATGGTCTTGACCAGGCCCAGATCCGTCCCGCCGCTCTCGAGGATGGGGCCCTGTTCGATGTGCATCTCGATGAAGGCCTTCAGGCTGCCCTTTGGCCGGACTGCCTCGCCGATTTTGTCGGGATCGAAGCCGAAGGCTTTCATGGCCTCTGCGGCGGACACGCCGTCCCGGTCTTTGAAGGTGTCCAGGGCCTCCCTGGTGACTTTGCCGGTCATGGCCCTGCTGCCGTAGAGCCCTCCGCCGAACCGGGCTCCTTCTTCTTCCACTAGGGCGGCGAACTCCAGGGGGTGCTCCGCGGCGATGCCGTTCTCTTGGAGAACCCTGGCGATTTCCAGGCCCATGACCACCCCCGCCGGGCCGTCGAAGGCCCCGCCGTTCTTCACCGAGTCGAAATGGGATCCGATCATGACAGCCGGCGCCCCGGGAACGGTTCCCTCCCGCCGTCCGAACAGGTTTCCTGCCGCGTCCTCGAAGACCGTAAGCCCTGCCCCTTTCATTTCCGAGGCGATGTAGTCCCTGGTCATCCGGTCCTCCTTCGAGAAGGAGAACCTCGTCATGCCCTTCCCGGGCGTTGCCGTGAACCCGGCCATGGTTTCGATGTCCTTTCTGATCCTCTCTGTTTTTGCCTCCAGCATGTCTATCCTTCCTTTCTTCTCTTGTGCGGTTCGTTCTTTTCCTCTTGTGACGCGATGAAAATCCCCGCCAGGATGAGGGCCCCTCCCGCCGCCTTGCCCAGGGTCACGGGCTCGGAGAGGAAGAGGGCCGCGAGGATGGTGCTGCCGATGGGCTCCCCCAGAAGGCAGAGCGCCACGGTTCCCCCCGAGAGCCAGCGGAGGGCCCAGTTGTAGCTTGAATGGCCCAGGATCTGGGGCACCAGGGCCATGAGAAAGAAGGCAGCCCAGGTTGTCCCGGAATACCCCGAGGGCGGGAGGCCCATGGCGGCCACGATGGCCCACAAGACAAGGGCCGAAGTGCCGTAGTTCAGGGTCACGTAGCCCGTCAGGGACATCCTCGGTCGGACTCTTCTGCCGAAGAGGATGTACAGGGCGGCGAAGAAGCTTCCCAGCAGGGCGAGAAAATCCCCCCAGAGAGCTGTCCCGCCCAGGGCGAAATCCCCCCACCCTATGATGACCCCTCCGGGAAGGGCGAGCAGCAGGCCCTTCTTCAGCCGGGAGGAAAAAGGATCCCCCGTCAGCATGGGAGAGAGCAGCCCCGTCCACAGGGGGATGGCGTTCACGATAACCACGCTGCTCGCCACGGTGGTGTAGAAGAGGGAGGAGATCCACGCGGCGAAGTGCAGGGCGAGGAAGCCCCCCGAGAGAACCACCGTCAGGAGGTCCTTTCTTGAGAGGCCCCGGGCCTCCCGAAGAGTACCCGCGCCGGTGAAGGGCAGGAGGAAGAGGGAGGCGAGCCCCGTTCTGTAGGCGGCGATCACCAGGGCCGGGGCGTCCGCCATGCGGGCGAAGATGGCCCCGGTGGAGATGGCGAACACCCCCACGGAAAGGACGAGCCAGGGCGATACCGGGGGCTTCTCCGCCATGACAGTCTAGGCCTTCGCCTTCCTGTGGCCGAGGTACAGATCGTAGTGCTTTTTCAGCATGGACGGAATGGGGAGGGTGTAGGGGCACTTTTTCACGCAGGCCCCGCACTCCGTGCATTTGGGCAGGGTGTCCATGCCCGCGGAGGCGAATTCGGACGCAACCTCCGGGGACATGCGGCTCGCCAAGAGGGGATAGATCATTCCCTGGGTGATGGAGACTCCCTGGGGACAGGGCTGGCAGTACTCGCACCGTCGGCAGAACTGGCCTCCCAGCTCGCTCCTTACCGCCTCCATGGCGGCAAGGTCATTGCCTGTGACTTCGTTCGGTTTCTCGTAGAACGCGACGATCTGCTCCACCGACTCTACCGAGTCGTACCCGGGAATGGGAAAGAGATTTTCGTGGGAGCGGAGGTACTTGAAGGCCAGGGCAGCGTCGGTGATGGCCCCGCCCGCGAAGGGTTTCATGGCGAGGATGGCCACGCCCTTTTCCCGCGCGAGGGGGTGGAGTTCCTTCGCCGCGTCGGTCTCGATGAAGTTGAAGGGGAACTGGATGGAGACGAACAGGCCCGACTCCACGTACTTCTTCGCCATGGAGAGGCTGTGGGAGGTGATGCCGATAAAGCGGATCTTCCCCGCCTTTTGTGCCTCCAGGACCGCCTCCATGGCGCCTCCGGGAGCCATGATCTTCTCCCAGTCCTTTTCAAGGGCCACCTGGTGGAACTGGAAGAGGTCGATATAGTCGGTATTCAGCCGCCTCAGGCTCAGGTCGATGTGCTCCGCGGCGGAGGCGGCGTCCCGCTTCATGGTCTTTGTGGCGAGGAAGATTGTGTCTCTCACCGGGGCAAGGGCCCTGCCGATTTTCTCCTCGCTGTCGTGGTAGGCGTTCGCCGTGTCGAAGAGGGTGATGCCCAGGTCGCAGGCCCGGCGGAGGGTCCGCTCGGCCTCGGCGAAGGACAGCCGGATGATGGGTATGGCCCCGAATCCGAGTTCGGAGACGGAGACTCCTGTGGTGCCGAAGGGAAAATATTGCATGGTCGTCAGCTCCTTCTCGCCGGACGGTTTCCGGCATTTCACCACAGGATAGCAGACAAGTCCCCGGACCGGAAGAGAGGGGCTTGCATTCCCGCCGCCCTTTGCCTATACTGTGCCTGATGAGAAAATTATTTCAGGAATATATTTCAAACGGAGGATCCCCATGTATTCGGACGCCCTGCTGGTAAAAACCTCGGAGCTCTACTACTACTCCCGGATGTCCCAGGCCGAGATCGGCCGCGTGCTGGGCGTCTCCGTCCCCACGGTCTCCCGCATCCTCCAGGAAGCCATGGAACGGGGCATCATCGAGGTCCGCATCCGGGACACCCTTACCCGGACGGCAGACGCCGAGGAGGCGCTGAAAAAAAAGTTCGGCCTGCTGGACGCCGTGGTGGTGGAGATTCCCCAGGACACCGACGGCAATTTTCTCCGCAAGCTTCTCGGAAAGAAGGCCAGCGAGCTGCTGCCCCGATTCTGCGACCGGGGAGGGACCATAGGCATCGGCTGCGGGGTGACCATCCGGGAGATGATCGAATCCCTGGACCGGTCGCGCCGTTTCCCCGACCTGAGGATCGTCCCCCTCCTGGGGGGATGGGGCAAAGAGGAGCCCGAGCGGGAAACGAACCGCCTCGCCAGCGACATGGGCAACATCCTGGGGTGCGCTTTCTCCTACCTGCTGGCCCCCGCCATCGTCAGCTCCGCGGAAGTGCGTGACCTGCTGCTGCAGGAGCCCCAGATCCAGCTGACCACCCGCCTGTGGGATTCTGTGAAGACGGCCTTTTTCTCCATCGGGCCGGAGCTGG
The DNA here is from genome assembly GCF_004366815.1 of Aminivibrio pyruvatiphilus. NCBI lineage: Bacteria > Thermotogati > Synergistota > Synergistia > Synergistales > Aminobacteriaceae > Aminivibrio > Aminivibrio pyruvatiphilus. The sequence continues at coordinate 18,919 of NZ_SORI01000009.1, forward strand.
ACAGAATGTTCTTTCCCTACATCCCGGCGGAATACCTCGACATGGAAAAGGCCCGCAAAGCAGGGGGCGTGGGCGATGTGCTCGGCAGGATCATCGACGGAAAGGGAAGGGAAGTGCCCATCCCCTACAACGGCAGGCTGGTGAGCATCCCCTTCGAAACCCTGAAGAACATTCCCCGCCGCGTGGGCATCGGCGGCGGGCCCCAGAAGTACAGGGGAATCTACGCCGCCCTGGCGGGAAAACTGGTGAACGTGCTCATCACGGATTTCGAGACGAGCGAATATCTCTTGCATCTGGAGGCGATGGAACATGACGGTATTTGAAGAACTGTTCAAGGTAAAGAAACCCCTTCTCGGGATGGTGCACTTTCCTCCCCTTCCCGGGTCCCCTCTCTACGACGCCGGGGCGGGCATGCAAAAAATCCGCGACACGGCTCTGAGGGACGCGGAAGCCCTGGTGAAGGCGGGCTTCGACGGCATCGTCTTCAGCAACGAGGGAGACCGGCCCTACCTTTCGAAGGTTGACCACGCCACCGTGGCGGCCATGAGCAGAGTCATCTCCGAGACCTCGGCGACCTTCGACGTGCCCTTCGGCCTTTCGGTCCTCGCCGACCCCGAGGCAGCCGTGGCCATCGGCGCGGCGGTGGAGGCCGACTTCGTGCGGATCTTCCTCTCCTGGGTCTTCGTGGGCGACTGGGGCATCGTGGACCCCGACGCGGGGAAGATCCAGAGACTTAAGTCCTCCCTGTCGGGAAAGATGAAGGTCTTTGCCAACATCTCGGGCCACACGGAACCCCTGGGGGGCCGGAAACTCGAAGACATCGCCCGGGGGGCCGTGAAGTTCGGCCTTGCCGATGCGGTCTGCCTGGCGGGCACCACCGCCGGGAGCGAGATCGCCGAGGACGATCTCCGTGCCGCCCGCCGGGGAGCGGGGGATGCCCCTGTGATCGCCGGCACCGGCGTGAGCGTGGAGAACGCGGAGCGGATGCTCTCCCTTGCCGACGGCGTGATCATGGGAACGAGCATCAAGTTCGGCAGGGACACCTTCAAACCCGTGGATCCGGAGAAGGCCGCCGAGTTCATCCGCCGGGCGAAGGACATCAGGGACAGGCTGAAATGACCGTCCTCGAGACCCGGAACCTCACCAAGGAATTTCCCGGGGTACGGGCACTTTCTGACTTCTCCTTTACCCTGGAGAAGGGAGAGATTCATGGGCTCGTGGGCGAAAACGGGGCGGGGAAATCCACCCTGGTGAAGATCCTCGCGGGGGTTCACACCCCCTCCTCGGGGTCCTTCCTCCTGAACGGCAGGGAGATGCATTTCCGGTCTCCCAGGGACGCGGCGGACCGCATCGGCGTGGTGCACCAGGAGAGAGAGCTTGTTCCCCATTTTTCAGGGTGGGAGAACCTGTTCCTCGGCCTGGAATTCTCCTCGGCCGGTTTCCTCCTGAAGAGGAAAATGCGGGAAGATGCCCTCCGGTTCGCTGAAAAATACGGCATGGACGTGGATCTCGACGCCCCCGCGTCCGAGATGGGCAGCGGGAGGCAGGAAATGCTCTCCATCCTGAAGGTGCTTTTCCGGAATCCGGAAGTGGTGATCTTCGACGAGCCCACCGCCCCGCTGAGCGTGAAGGAGTGCGAAAGCCTCTTCGCCCTCGTCCGGGACCTGAAGGCCCGGGGGCTGGCCATCCTCTACATATCGCACCACCTTTCCGAGGTGCTCGACCTGGCCGACCGGGTCACGGTCCTCAGGAACGGGAAAAAGGTGGATACATTGGACGCTTCCTCCGTGGACGAGCAGGGGCTCATCCGCCTGATGATCGACCGGGACCTCGCCGGGCAGTATCCCAAGCGCCCAGTCGCACTGGGGGAAGAGGTCTTTGCCATGGAAGGATGCTCTTCGGCGGCGGGCAGGTTCAAGGACGTGTCCTTTTCCGTCCGCCGGGGGGAGATCGTCGGCTTCGCCGGGCTTGTGGGCTCGGGCAGGACGGAACTTGCCCGGGCGGTCTTCTGCGGGCTCCCCTTCGAGGAAGGGACCATGCGCCTCGCCGGGAAACCCTTCACCTCAGGAAGTCCGGGGGAGAGCATCGCGAAAGGCATGGCCATGATACCGGAGAACCGCAGGGAAGAAGGGGTGGTTTCCGATCTGTCCGTGGGGGAGAACCTGGTGCTGCCCCTGCTGGGCAATTTCACCTCCCTCGGCTTCCTGCGGAAGAAGGATGCCGCCCGCCATGCAGTTTCAGTGTCTGAACGGCTGTCCATCAAGTCGGCGGGCCTGTCCCAGGACGTGCGGACCCTGAGCGGAGGCAACCAGCAGAAGGTCTCGGTGGGGAAGTGGTTCGGCACGCCGTCACTGCTGTGGATTTTCGACGAGCCTACCCAGGGGATCGATGTGGACGCCAAGCGGGAGGTCTACTCCATCATGGAGGACCTCGCCGAGGGCGGCGCGGGCGTGTGGTTCATAAGTTCCGACCTTCGGGAACTGCTCGCCATGGCCGACAGGATCATTGTCATGAAAAACAACCGCATCGCCGGGGAGTTCCGCCCTCCCTGCGACAGCGAAGAAATACTCGCTACCATGATGGGGGAGGAAGGCTGACATGTCCCAGGATAAACTGAATTTCCAGCAGTCGCTGACGAGGTTCGGCACCATACTCGCCCTGATCGTCATCTCGGCGGGTTTTGCCGTCGCCGTCCCCGGCTTTGCGGGCGGGGAGAACATCATGAACATCCTCCGGCAGATCGCCCTGCTTGCCGTCATTTCTGAAGGGTTCACCATGTGCCTCATCGTGGGCGAACTGGACCTGGCCTTTCCCCATATCGCCAGCCTGTCCGGGGCACTCGTGGCGGGGCTTATCTTCGGGGGGATGCACCCCCTGGCGGCGGTGCTCATCTCCCTGGCCGTGGGGATCGCCTTCGGCCTGGCGGCGGGACTGCTGGTGACCAAGATCGGCATCCCGTCCCTCATCACCACCCTCGCCACGGGCATCATCGCAGGCGGCATGGTCTACATGTACACCAAGGGTGTCTCCTTCTACGGCCAGATGCCCCCGTCCTTCCTCGCCCTCGGCAGGGGGAGCGTGGGGCCGGTGCCGTCCCTCATCTTCATCATGTTCGCCGTGGTCGCGGCGGCCCAGGTGATGATTTCCTCCACCCGCACGGGCAAGTACATGCAGGCCACGGGGGCCAACCCTGCAGCCTCCCGCCTCGCGGGCATCAACATCGACCGGTGCAAAATATTCGCCCTTAGCCTCTCCGGCCTGGCTGCGGCCTTCACGGGCATCCTGCTCACGTCCCGCCTCGGCTCGGCCAACCCCGAAGGTGCGTCGGGGTTCATGATGGACGCCTTCGCGGCGGCCCTCCTCGGCATGACGGTGCTCAGCGTCGGCCGGGCAAATCCCTTCGGTACCTTCGTCGGTGCCCTTATGATCGGGGTCATCAACAACGGCATGACCCTCGCCGGGGCGCCCTACTACACCCAGGACATCGTGAAGGGGCTCATTATCCTGCTGTCCGTCACCATAACGTCCCTTCAGGCGAAAAAGATGGCGCGGCACTGACCGTGCCCGGGAAGCACTTTTTCTGGAACGAAACACACATCAGGGAGGGAAGAACGATGAAAAGAACGGCGGTACTGTTGGCGGCAATAGCGGTTGTCCTCGCGGCGGCGGGGTACGGAGCGGCGAAGGAGATCTCGGTGGGCTTCATCGCCACGAACTTCTCGGCGGAAGCCCAGGCGCGGGTGGCCAATTCCTTCGAGAAGCTGGCGAAGGACAAGGGCTGGGACGTGAAGATGCTCAACTCGGCCGGATCCATCGAGACCCAGTCCAACCAGCTCGAGAACCTGTACCAGATGAAGGTCGACGCCGTGGTCATGGCCATGGCCCATCCCCAGGAGATCCGCCCCGCCCTGGACAAGCTCGTGGAGGCGAAGATCCCCGTGATTACCATCGACTCCGGGTACGTGGACGGCGTTGTGGCGGACATCACGGCCGATAACTTCGCCATGGGTGCGAAGGCGTCCACCTTCCTGATGGACACCATCGGTGGCCAGGGCAACATCATCGTCATCAAGTTCGAGAAGCACTACGGCACCCGCCGGAGGGGCAAGGTCCTCGACGTGGTGCTCACCGAGTATCCCGGCGTGAAGATTCTGGCCGAGTACAGCGTGGTGGCCACCAAGCGCTTCATGGACGACACAAGGGCCGCCATGGAGACCTACGCGACCCGTTTCGGCGACCAGATCGACGGTGTGTGGTGCGCCTTCGACCAGCTTGCTTATGTGGCCGGCGACGTGCTCCAGGAGCGGGGCAACAAGAAGGCAGTGATCGTGGGCGTTGACGGCAACCAGGAGACCTTCCGCCGGATCGGCGCCGGACAGATGGCAGCCACGGTGGCCCAGCCCTTCGAAGCCATGGCGGGGAAGGCCATAGAGCTGGTGAACGCCCTCGCCGTGGAAGGAAAGACCGTTGAGGAAGCCACGGGCGGCCGGAAGATCTTCTACATGGACGCTCCTCTCATTGACAGAACCAGCCTGCCGGAATAACATCCGACCAGGTAAAAACAAGCGGAACGCCGCGGGCCGCCGGAAGCTTTTTTCCGCGCGGCCCTTTTCAAAGGAGATGAAGTGTATGCCCCTGTTTCTGGGTGTGGACATGGGAACATCCTCCCTCAAAGCCTGCGTCATCGACGGTGAAGGCCATGGGGCCGCCGGGGCCAAGGTTCCGTCGGAGACCCTTTCTCCGGGGCCGGGCATGTACGAGGTGGACGGAGAAACATGCTGGTGGCGGGGGTTCCTTTCTCTCTGCGGGGAGATTTCCCATTCCGTTCCGCTGTCGGACATCGCCGGGATCTGCGTCAGCTCCGTGTGCGGATCCTTCATCCCGGTGGACGGGCAGGGGCGGCAGACCCACAATGCCATCCTTTACGGTATCGACCGGCGGGCGGCCAAACAGGCGGAGGAACTGAATGAAAAATACGGTCCCCAGCTCGCTGCAAGGCTCGGAGGCCCTTTCACCACCCATTCCGTCTTCCCCAAGATCCTCTGGCTGAAGGAGCGCTGCCCGGATGTATTCCACAGGACAGCCTTCTTCCTGGAGCCCAACAACTTCGTCACCTTCCGCCTTACCGGAGAACGGGCCTGGGATTTTCCTTCCGCCGCCGGGACGACCCTGGTGGATCGTCCGGCTCTGGAGTGGCCCGGGGAGCTCTTTGCCGCGGAAGGGGTCGATCCTGCCCGGTTTCCCCCTCTCCGCTGGCCTCTCTCCGTCCTCGGGCGGGTGACGGCCGGCGCTGCCCGTGAAACGGGACTCCCCGAGGGCATTCCCGTCGCCGTCGGAGCCTGCGACATCAACGCCGAGGCGGCCGCGGCCAGGGCCTTTTTCCCGGGGGACTGCGTGGTGGTCTTCGGCTCCACGGTAAGCCTGCTCCTGACCACGGAGAGACCTGCCGAGGTTCCGGGCTTCGTCTCAGGCATGTCCCTCCTCGAAGGGACCTTCCGCGTCGGCGCGGCCACGGCGTCGGGCTCCCGGTTCCTCCAGTGGATGAACCGGACGTTTCGTTCGGGGGATCCGGAGCGGGAGCAGTCTCCCACGGGCATTCTCATCCTTCCCTGGCTCGACGGGGCACGGACGCCCTTCCACAACCCGGAGGCAAGGATGACCTTCAACGGCATGGACGGGTCAGCCACCCCCGGAAGAATGATCCGGGCAGGAAGGGAAGCCCTGGGCTACGAGCTTTCCTTCCTGCTTTCCAGGATAGGGGAGGTCCGAGCCGTTCCGGACGTGCTCGACGTTTCCGGGGGGCTCTGCAACGACAGGACCCTCATGGGGATCATCAGCTCCATTACGGGGAAAAAGCTCAGGCTTCACCGGGATGTTGACGCGTCCTACGGAGATGCCCTCATTGCGGCCTCCGCGTCGGGCTTCCTTCCGCCGGATGAGCTGAAAGCCATGGGCGGAGGAGGGACCATGGTCTTTCCCGACCGGGCCCTCCACGAGAAATTCCTGCCCTGGAGCCGCTGCTTCAGGAATCTGGCCGAAAACGGGGGAATGACCCGGCCCTAGCCGAACAGAAAGGTCATGAGAAGGGGAAATACCATCAGAATCGTTACGAGGCGGACCGTCTGGAGAATGCTCACCTTCAGGGGGTCCGCCCCCATTTCTTCGGAGATGATGGACATCTGGGAGAGTCCTCCCAGGGAAGTGGAGAGCAGGCAGGTGGGGTAGTTCCACCCCGTCATCCTGTGGAGCAGAAAGCCGAGGGAAAGGCTTGCCGCCAGCATGGCGAAGGTGATGAGGATGACCGGACCGGCCATGGTGGTGAACTGCCTCAGGGTGTCCAGGGTGATGTTGGCGGCGATGATGATACCGATGCCGATTTGAGCGGAGGTTCTCAGGCCTCCGGGCAGGGGAGGCTGTTCTTTCCCCGCCAGGTTCATGGCGGATACGGCAAACATGGCCCCGGTCAGAATGCCCACGGGAAGATGGAGCCGGTACCCCGTGAATCCTCCGGCGAGGGCCGCGGCCGCAAGGACGGCAAATCCACGGGCCGAAGGCCTGTTTTCCCCCCGCGGGGGAGGAAGGTCATCGTCGGCGCCCATATCACGGATTTCCCGGGGCAGGGGGCAGGGGCATGAAACGGCGCCCTGTGTTCTGCCTTCGCACCAGGCGGTCCACCTCCTGCAAAAGACGGGCGTGGCCAGAATGGCGGCGAGAAGCCGGAACACCTGCAGAAGGGTAACGCTTGCCACGTCCGCGCCGAGGGACATGGAAAGCAGGGCCATCTCTGAAATCCCTCCTGCGGTGGAACCCAGGAGGGCCGTGACGGGGGAGAGGTCACTCATGAGATAGAGCAGTCCGCCTCCCGCAAGGGAGATGACCAGCATACCCGCCGAAATCGTGAGGGCGGGGACCGGGAGGTCCCGCAGAAAGCGGACGGAGGTGCGGGTCACCTTCTGCCCCACGTAGGTGCCGATGACGATGTTGCTGAACCACACCACGTACCGGAGAGGAAACTCGGGATAGAAGCCTGCCAGGTTCAGGGCCGCGGCGAAAGAAAGAGAGCCCAGCACCCCCGGAACGGGCAGCCTGAGGCGCCGGAAAACGAAATAGCCGGTGATTCCTGCGGCGAAAACGAGGAGAAGACCTGTCATGGAAGAAAACCTCCGGATAAAATGTCAGAAATGGCGTATGACGAACGAGTCCTCCCCGTTTTCAGGGGGCTTTTCAATGATCGTCAATCGTGTGACCCTGGCGGAAGACGGTCCCCGCCGCAGCCAGTCCGCCATTCTCTCAAGGGATTCCCTTTCCCCCTGGGCCTGGACTTCGACCGACCCGTCGGGGAGGTTCCGGACCCATCCCGTGAGCCCGAGGGAGAGGGCCGTCCTGGCCGTCCAGTGGCGGAATCCCACTCCCTGTACCCTTCCCTCCACGAGAAAGTGATGCCGTTCCACCGTCAGGCGGACGCTCCCATGAGTCCCTCCAGGCGCTCGATCCGGGACGAAAGGGCCGGATGGGTGCTGAAGAGGCTGTCCTTCCCCTTCTTTTTCTTCAGGAGGGGGTTCACGATGTAGAGGTGCTGCATCCCCTGGCTCGCACCCTTCAGCTCCGCGGTGTCGGCGGTGAGCTTCTTCAGGGCCGAGATGAGCCCGGCCGGGTTCCGTGTCAGCTCCACGGCGGATGCATCGGCCAGGTATTCCCTCTGGCGGCTCACCGCAAGCTGGATGATGGATGCCAGAAGGGGGGCGATAATGGAAAGGATCACGGCCACGATGGCCAGGACGGCCTGGGCCTGTCCGCCTCCCCGGGAATCGCGGCTCCGCCGTCTGCCGCCCAGGGAGCTGTAGAATATGCTTCGCCGCACCACGTCGGCCAGGAGGACGATGGACCCCACCATCACCGCCATGAGCATGGCGAACCGGATGTCATAGTTCCGCACGTGGGACATCTCGTGGGCCATGACTCCCTGGAGCTCTTCCCTGTTCAGCTTTTCCAGAAGCCCCCTGGTGATGGCCACGCTGGCGTGCTGGGGGTCCCTCCCGGTGGCGAAGGCGTTCATGGCCTCGTCCTCGATGAGGTACACCTTCGGCATGGGCATCCCTCCCGCGATGGAAAGCTCCTCCACCACGTTCCAGAGCTGGGGGGCCTCTTCGTGGGAGATCTCCTTCGCGCCGCTCGACGCCAGGATCATGGAAGCGCCGAACCGCCAGGAGATGAAGAAGTAGAGTCCCGCCACGGCCACGGCGATGATCACGCCCGTGAGCCAGTCACCGCCCCAGTAGGCACCGAGAGAGGCTCCGAAAAAGGCGAAGAGGACGGCCATGACCCCGAAGAGCAGGATGCTCATGTGCTTGTTGTGGTCGATCAGTTTGTTGAAGCTCGCCATGGAAATCGCCCCCTACCTGAAGGAAACGTCGACGGCGTTCCGCTCGGAAGCGTCGTCCACGGCCCAGAGAGTCCGAGGGGCGTAGCCCAGTTTTCCGGAGATAAGGTTGTTGGGGAAAACGGCGATGGCGATGTTGTACTCCTTCACCGCATCGTTGTAGTACTGTCGGGCGAAGGCTATCTTGTTCTCCGTGGAGGCGAGCTCTTCCTGGAGGGCGAGGAAATTCCGGTTCGCCTTCAGGTCAGGGTAGTTCTCCGACACGGCCAGCAAGGATTTCAGCGCACCGGTGAGCTGGTTCTGCAGCGGGGCCGTCTCTTCTACCGTGGTCGCGGCGAGGGAAGCGCTCCGCAGGGCGGCGATCCGCTCGAAAATCTCCCGTTCATGGGTTGCGTAGGCCTTCACCGTCTCCACCAGGTTGGGGATGAGGTCGTACCGCCTCTTGAGCTGCACGTCTATCTGGCTCCAGCCGTTGTCGGCGTGGGCCTTCTTCCGGACAAGAGAATTGTAGATGTACACGACGTAGAGGACTGCCGCCGCAAGAAGAGCGAGCAGAATATAGAGAATGTTCTCCAAAGAAACCCCTCCTTCACTGGCCAATGGTTGATGTATGTAAGCATTATACCTTTTCTTCAGTCGAGATACAGCGGTATCTGCTCCCTGAACAGCCCGATCAGATTCCGGGTCACGGGTCCCGGCGTTCCGCCGCCCATCACCCTTTCACCGATCTTCACCACAGGCGCCACTTCCTTCACGCTGCCGGTGATGAACGCCTCCGTGACGCACTCCAGCTCGTCGAGGTGGAGACAGCGCATTTCCACGTTCAGGCCGTTCTCCCGGGCGATCTCCATGACGATCTCCCTCGTGATGCCCCGAAGGACCCTGTGGTCCGGCGCCGTGATCAGATTGTCCCCTGCGATGGAGAAAAAACTGCTCGTAGCGGACTCGGTGATCTCGCCCCCGGGACAGTAGAGGGGCTCGAACGTGCCTGCCTCGCGATGGCAGAAAGGGGTCATGTAGTTGATGCTCTTGATGCGGGGCAGTTCTCTCTCCTCGGGAAGAAGGGAAAGGGCCAGCCCCTTTGAATAGACCTCCTCCGGAACGGGAGAGAGGGGAGAGAAGAGGACGAAAAACCTGGGGTGGGGAAATGTCCCGTTTTCTTCCGAGTCGCCGGCGGTCAGAAAAGGTTTGGCAAGGCTGTCGCCCGGAATGCGGGACGCCCCCTCCCGAATGACGGCGGCCATGTCCTCCGGGGGCAGGGGAAGGCGGATCCCGGACAGCCGGGCCGATTCGGCAAGCCGCTCCAGGTGACGCCCCATGGCGAAGGGGCGGCTGCCGTAGGTCCGAACTGTGTCGAATACGGCGATCCCCCTCTGGAGCGCCAGGTCCGAAAGAGGAAGCGCAGCGCAGGAACCCTCCACGAATTCACCGTTGAAATAGCAGAATGACATTTTGAAGAAAGCACCTCGATCCGTTTTTCGATGGCTAATCCTAGCACTTTGAAGGCGGGGGCTCAATGAAAAAATTGCGTCCGGACGAAACTTTTTCTCCGAGAAGGCGCAAAAAAGAGGCTGCCTCCGAAGAGACAGCCTCTTTCTTATATTATGGTAGCCCCAACGGGATTCGAACCCGTGTTTTAACCTTGAGAGGGTTACGACCTAGGCCGCTAGTCGATGGGGCCTTGCTTGCTGGCTGGGGAACCTGGATTCGAACCAAGATTACCTGATCCAGAGTCAGGCGTCCTGCCATTGGACGATTCCCCAACTTCAGTGCTTCTCGTTGCTATTGGTTGTGCGGGGAGTATATTACCACAAATCAAGCATTTGACAAGGGGCGGGCGTGGTAATTTTTTCGATGAAAAAACTCCGAAAATTTAGTCTTTGAGTGTTTTTAAGGAGCTTTTGCTTTCCGCTGCCCCCTCCATATACTCTTATGGGTATATGCTTTGTTCACAGGCAGAATATATTTCTATGTTTTCTTGACACGTCCGGCGAAAGCACTCACAATGACCGCATACGGATTTTCAGCGCGAAAATTTGCGGCCTCGGCCGCTCTCCCTGGGGGAATGAACGATGTTCGAAATGAAAATTACGGCCGAGACCTGGGGGCGAAATGTCTCGCTCACCGGACGGCTGGACGCCAGATCAGCGCCCGATTTCGAGAAGGAGGCCATAGCTGCTGTCGATGCGGCCGGGGGGAGTATCCACCTGATCCTCGACTTCACGAATCTCGAATATATCAGCAGTGCAGGACTGCGGTCGATCCTTGTGCTCGCCAAGCGCATCGCCCCCTCGGGCGGCAAGGTGGTGCTCTGCGGCATGTCCGGCGTCGTTGAGGAAGTCATCGGCGTCTCAGGCTTCGACAGCTTCCTTCCCGTGGCAGGGAGCCGCGAGGAAGCCCTCCGGATCGTCGGAGCGGCGTAGAGGGGGACGAGAAGAATGGAATCCACCGTCAGGGAGCGGACTTTTCCCGCCTCTCTCGATTGCCTGGGCGACTTCCGGGCTTTCATTCTGGAGGAAGACGGAGCAGAGGAGCGCTTGCCCCCGAAGCGCGTGGCTCATCTGGATGTGGCCATCGAGGAGATTGTGGTGAATATATGTTCCTACGCCTACGAGACTCCTCCGGGAGAACTCAATATCAGGGTTGAAGAGTCCCCCGAGGCTTTCGCCGTCGAATTTCTGGACAACGGCGTGGCGTTCGACCCTCTCGCGGTGGACGAGCCGGATGTCACCCGCCCGCTTGAGGAACGTGATCCCGGCGGATTGGGCATTCTTCTGGTCCGGAGGATGATGGACGAGGTCCACTATTCCCGGAAGGGGGCTTTGAACAGCCTCCGTATCGTGGTGAAGACGCCCCGGGAGAGGTAGGGAGGCGACTCAGATGTTTCCCGGTTCTTGGGCCGTCCGTCGTCTGCCGCTTCTCATGGTTCTTTTTCTCCTGTTCGCCGGCTGCGCGCAGGGGCAGGAGAACGCTGCCGCAATGACCAGGGCGACTCTGACCCTTCAATGGTACCCCCAGACACAGTTCGCGGGGTACTATATGGCGCTGGAGAAGGGCTTCTATGCTGCCCGGGGCATCGACCTGGAAATCCGGCGCGGGGGCTCCGACGTGGATGCCATAGGGGATTTGCGCTCCGGCAGGACCGACTTCGCGACGCTCTTCCTCACCGCGGGCATACGCTATCGCTCGAAGGATCTGCCCCTGGTGAACGTGGGGCAGATAGTCAACAGGGGGAACCTGCTCATTGTGGCGTACAAAAACCGCGGCATCAGCTCGGTCAGGGACCTGAACGGGCGCAAGATGAGCCTGTGGGGAGACCATTTTTCCGGCGGATACAAGAAGCTCTTCAGTGACAACGGTATCTGGCCGGTTATCATTCCCCAGTTCATATCGGTGGAGGTCTTCCTGCGGGGAGGAGTGGACGCCTGCTCCGCCATGAGCTACAACGAGTATATCCGAATTCTGCATGCCGGACGCCGCCCCGAGGATCTCGTGGTGATCTCTCTCCGGGATGAGGGGTACGATTTCCCGGAGGACGGTATTTACTGCACGGAAGAAACGTGGCGAAGGAATCCCCGTCTTGCCCGGGATCTGCGGGAGGCCTCGCTGGAGGGGTGGCGCTACGCCGCCGAACACCCCGACGAGGCCGTCGAGCTGATTCTCCGCAAGGCCGACGAGGCAGGGTACATCGTGAACCGTCTTCTTCTGCGCCGGATGCTCGACACGATCCTTCCGTCGATCCTTCCGGAAGACGCCCCGGGATGGACTCCGGGGGTGCTCTCCAAAGCAGACTACGAGCGCACCTTTGACATGATGGAGACTGTCTTCGTCGAGATGACGGAGCGGGTTCCCTATGACGTTTTCTTTCCGGGGGCCGGCGGGCGATGAAGGAGCATCTCTTCCCCCTCTTTCCCGACGGCCGCAGGGGAATTTCCATCGCGGCCAAGCTTTCCCTGATGATTATCGCGGGGGTCGGCGCAATTTTTCTTGCCATCGTTTTTTACGGCTACTCCACGTCGAGGGCTGTCCTGCAGGAGGAATTCGCCGCCCGGATGGAGAATCTCGGCAACGCCGCTGAGAGCAAGTTCCGCCAGATACCTCGCGTGGCCGAGGCAGTGACCCGTGATCTCGTCTCCATGCTCACCTTTTTCAATCCTTCTCCCGGGAAGATTCCCGAAATGATGAGAGTGCTTCTGGAGTCTCATTCCGAAGTCTCCGGGCTCTCGATCGGCTTCTCGAAGCAGGCGGCGGACCCGCTGCTGCGGAACTTCTGCCCTATCGTCTTCCGGAGAGGGGGTTCGATTCTCTACCAGGATCTCGCGCAGGAACTTGACTGGACGGTGCAGGACTGGTACCAGCTCCCGCTCCAGATGGGGAAGCCCCTCTGGACGGAGCCCTTCTTCGGCGACGACGGATCGGGAGCGATGATGGTCAACTACTCAGTTCCGGTCTACGATTCTTCCTGGCGCTACCTGGCCTCGGTCGGCGCTTCACTGGAGCTGAACTGGCTGGCCGGCATCATCTCGGCCATGGAGGTGGGCGGCAAAGGGTACGTCTTCCTGGTGACTTCGAACGGCGCCTTCGTCTCCCACCCGCGCCGGGAGCTGCTCATGAGGGAGACGCTCTTCACCGTCGCCGAGATGGAGAACCGCCCTGACCTGATCCCCCTGGGGTACAGCATGATACGCGGGGAGACCGGAGTGCACTCGCTCTACGATCCTCTCCGCGGAAGGCTTCTGGTCTTCTTTCGCCCCGTGGGGGATATGGGATGGTCGCTCGGCATCGTCTTTCCCGAGGAGGAGGTGCTGGACGACATCATCCGCCTTCGGCGGGTGCAGACGTTCCTCGGCCTGGGCGGATTGATGGCCCTGCTCCTCATGGTCTTCTTCATCTCCGGAAGGATCAGCGGACCCATACGCAGGCTCAAGGACGCCACGCAGCGGCTCTCCTCGGGCGACCTGAACGCGCCTCTCCCGCCGGCCTCCGGACGGGACGAGGTGGCCCTTCTGACCGTCTCATTTGCCTCCATGAGGGAAAACCTGCTTCTTCACCTGGACCGGCTCAAGGCCGAGACGGCGGCGCGTGAGCGAATCTCCAGCGAACTGGACATCGCGCGGTCGATCCAGATGAGCCTCGTTCCGCGAACCTTCCCGCCCTTTCCCCAGGATGGCCGGATCGACCTCTACGCCCGCCTTGAACCGGCCCGGGAGGTGGGGGGAGACTTCTACGACTTCTTCCAGACTGACGAAGACCACCTGATGCTCGTCGTGGGCGATGTCTCCGGAAAGGGGATCCCCGCCGCCCTTTTCATGGCAGTGACGCGAAGCTTCGTTAAGGCCCTGGCGGCGGCTTCAGGCGGATGCCCTTCGCCGGCGGAACTGATGGCGGCGGTGAACGACCGGATCGTCGAGGGGAACGAGGCCTGCATGTTCGTCACCCTTTCCTTCGTCCTGGTGGATCTCCGGGACGGATCATTCCGGTACGCCGGCGGAGGACACCCTTTCCCTAGACTTTTCGGCAGCGAAGGCGCCGCGGCGCTTCCTCCGGTAAAAGGTCCTCTCGTGGGGGCGATGCAGGGAATGCGGTTCGAGGAAGGTTCGGGAAGACTGAAGCCGGGGGAGGGACTCTTCCTCTTCACCGACGGAGTGACCGAAGCGTTCAATGCTGACGAAGCCCTGCTGAGCGAGGATGTCATGGACGGGTGGATTTCGGAGACGCGCTCCCTTGGAAGCGAGGCGCTTGTCCTTGAGATGCGCCTGCGCATCTCGGCCTTCGCAGGCGAAGCGGAGCAGTCGGACGACATCACGATGCTCTGCTTCCGCTATGAGGGACCGAAACCCCGGACGCGGCAGCCGGAGTGAGTTCATGGGGACGCTGAAATGACGGGGCATAGTATGTGATCTTGAGGGAGTGACCATAATGAACGAAGTGTTTTCCATGTGGAAGAAGATGAAGATGGTTGTGCTTGCGGTGCTCTGCGCAGCTGTGTACGCGGCTCTGCTGATCCCTTTCAAGGGATTCGTGCTGATTCAGGGTATCACGGAGTTTCGCCCTGCGAGTGCCCTTCCTGTGGCGATGGGACTGCTTTTCGGCCCGGCAGGGGCCTGGGGGGCAGCCATAGGAAATCTCGCCGGCGACTTTTTCGGCTCGCTGAGTGCCGGCAGTCTCTTCGGTTTCGTGGGGAACTTCATGTTCGCCTACGTGCCGTACAAGCTCTGGATCAACCTGGGGCTGGTCGCGAAGCCTGACAGGGAGCCCGATCTGAAGTCAAAACGGAAGATCGCCGCGTTTGTTATCGTCGCCGTTCTCGGCTCGCTCGCATGCGCCCTGGTGATCGCGTGGGGGCTGGATGTACTGAGAATGGTGCCCTTCGCCGCCCTCGGCAGCATTATCTTTCTGAACAACTCGATCCCTGCGATCGTTCTGGGCATTCCCATGATGATTGTCCTCTACCCGAGGATCAAGGGATGGAATCTTCTCTGGACCGATATTATGAATGAGGAGGACATACCGGCGGCAGGGGGTATGTCCGGAATCGGAGGCATTTTAATGACGGTCAGTATTCTCGTCGGCATGATCGGCGGTTTCATAATGGCTTCCGCGGCCGGGCAGGCGTTCTTATACAGGGGATTCGGCGCGGGCGGTGAAGTCGGCTCTTTCGGTGTGCTTCTGGTCGCCGGAATGGGGACGGCGGGGCTGGTGCTCTCGTGCTTTATTCAGTCCATGCCGGTAAAAAAGTAGGGGAAAGATGTTTTCTGGACGTGGTGGTGACGCCTTATTATAAGGCCTGCCGGACCCATCGCCCCATTACTCTGTCGGCTTCCGCGAGGACGAGCCATAATTCCTGGATTGCGTTTATCAGCTCCGTCCTGCTTTTCTGGTCAGCTTCCTGCGCGGTGATCAGGTCAAGCTGGGATCCCAGCCCTTCGCGGTACATCATCTCGGCGATCTCCAGCTCCTTGTCGGCCCGTTCGGCCTGACGGCGGCGGATGGCGACGATTTCGAGCGCCCGCCCCCATCGTTCGCGGACAAGATCAGCTTCCCGCTTCAGGCTGTCGCGCCTCGCCTCCAGTTCGTACCCGGCCTTTTTGAGCAGCGACTCAGCCGCCCCGGTTTTGTTGGCCGTCTTCCCCCCGTCCGTCAGGGGAACTGTCAGCACGGCGCGGACGAAGACCTCACCGCCCCGCTCCATGGAGGAATTGAGGTCTTCCAGAACCCGCAGCCCCAAGGAGAGATCCACGAAGGGAGACAGCCCCTTCGCGGCGAGGGAGCGCTGCACCGAGGCCCGTTCCCTGGAGAGCATCAGCGAGGCGACGTCGGGGCGGCTCTCCCATGCCTTCGTCTCGTCCACGGCGGGACTCAGCTTCTCGAGTTGGGGGAACATGGTCTCCGGCGTTACCGGAACTCCCCCTGCGAGAGCGCTCATCTCGACGAGCTGCTGTTCGTACTTCTGGCGGGCCTGGAGGAGGAACGCCTCGCCGTCGTCAACCTGCGACTGAGCCCGCAGCAGCTCCAGAAGGGAGACAAGCTCCTTGTCGAATTTCTCGCGGGTGATGAGCAGCGATTCGCGGCGTTTCGCCACGATCTGTTCCATGGCCTCCCGGTTCAGCGCCGCCATCACCGCCCTGCGGTAGGCGGACGCTGCGAGGGCGAGCCGTTCATTGACCGCGTCGGCGTACTGGTTCCGGAGAATCTCGACTCCGAGGAGAAGCTCCCGCTCCTGGAGTCCGTAGCTTCCCGAGAGGTTAACGCGGTGCGAGAGGGAGAGGTCGATCTGCTGATCGCCCCGCTCCTGGTCGAGCCACTTGCTTGCCTCGGCGGAGAGCCCGAGCGAGGGGCGCTGAACGGAAAGTTCCGCCCGGGCGGAGAAAAGCCTCGCATCGATCTCCTGCCTTACGGCGGCGAGGTCGTTGTTTCGCTCCATCACGAGGGCCAGGTACTGAGCCTCCGAAAGCGGCGCGGAGAAGGCCGTCAAGGGAAAGAGAAAAAGAAAAGCAGGCAGTGCGGCGAAGAACATGCTAAATTTCATGGGGCCTCCTTGTCGTCACTTTCGCAGGGTATGGATTTCGGTCCCTCGGGATCATTCTACTCTTTGTGGGAGCACTGAATCCATAGGGTTCACAAAAACATCTCTTTGTGTGAGCACTGAATCCATAGGGGTCACAAAAACATCGAAAGCATCTCCTGAGCCTGCTGCATACGTTACGATGCCTGAAAAATCATCCACAGGCAAAGTGGCGGTGCAAAAAAGAGATCAAATCGCTGACGGAGACGCCGTATTCTGCTCAAAAAGCGGAGTTTTTTAAAACGCGGTTCTTCAGCGATTCAGAGACCTAAATCCGCAGGCAGCGGGGAGCGTCACCGGTGCTCGCTTGTGCCGCCGGTGCAGATTGTCGTCCTTGACAACTGCACCTGAAACCGACATCCTTGTCGGTTTCTCGGCCCGGGCGCTGTCCCCCAGGGGATGATCTCTTCGCCCCTGGCGGGGCGAATTCACCTTATGCCCGGCGACACTCCCTCTGCCAGGAAAACCTGCGGATTTGGGAGAGAGCCGCTGATTGACAATGTTCCCCAGGCTTGACATACTGTTTCAGTATATTCAATCGATTGGGGGGACCATTTGGCAGTAGATGTTTTGCCCTCACAGGACTCGATGGAAGCTGTTTTTCCGGTACGGGAACCCCCCTGTTCCGAGGTCAAAAACGGACAGTGTATATGGCCGCAGGGAAAAGAAGCCAGGCGGCAAATGAATGGCTGTTACCTGTTTTTTGTGAAAGCCGGACGCTCTTTCATTAATTGATCGGTTGGTATTGTATCAACCTGATTCCAAGTATTGGCTGACGCATTCCATGCTTCAGCCAAAATACCCAGCAAAGGAGAATAGATATGACGATTGACGGGGCAAAAGCATTGGCTGCAAAGGTTTTAACCGATGAAGGCCTGGCGAAGCAACTGGGGGAAGCGAAAACCGAAGCGGAATTTAATGCGGTTGTTGCAAAGTTGGGGTACACCTGCACAGCGGCGGAGTTCGAGGCTGCCTTCAAGGAGGCGCAGGAAAACACACCGCTCAGCGACGAGCAGCTGGATCAGGCTTCCGGGGGCCTGAGCATCGTCGGCGTGGATTACGCCTTTACTGCGGTACAGACATCCAAATTGTAGCGAAGGGGTTTTCTCCTTCCAGGTTAATGAAAACGGAGACTGGATAACCATCCAGCCTCCGTTTTCAGGTGGAGGCGAACACGTGGATCTGCTGCTGATTAAAACACACCGCTACGTCAGCGGGTACATTCCCGGAAGCAACCTGGGAATGAATATATTGATACAGCTGCTGACACGACAAGGGTATACGGCACGGATGTATCAGGGCTATGCAAAAGAAGCCCTGAACTACGTGAGAGCGATCATGGACAGCGAGGACCGGCCGAAAGTCATCGGCTTTTACTGTGATTTTGACAATGTTCACTGGGTGAAGATCCTTGCACGGGAAGTGAAAAACGGGTACCCCGGTGTAATTCTGCTGGCAGGCGGCCCTCAGGCCGTCGACATGGACGCCTGGTTTTTGAAGGACACGGGCATTGCTGCCGCCTGCATCGGCGAAGGGGAAGAAACGGTTCCGGAACTCATGGAGTATTTCATTCATAACCGCGGTGCCCTGGAGGCGATTCAGGGAATAGTGTTTCTGGATGCCTCCTCGAACTTTGTTGCCACATCCCCGAGAACCCCGCCGGAGGCGCTGGATGATATCCCATGGCCTGACATCACCCTGACCAGCGATTATAAACACTACGCCCTTCTCCCCATTTTAACCGGACGGGGCTGCCCTTTCGGATGTACTTTCTGTTATGAAGGGGCCAATGCCAAACGGGTCCGCCGTCACTCGGTTTCCTCGCTGATGAAGGAAATCAGGGCGAATTTTCAACGCAATCCGGACATAAAATATATTAATTTTCTCGATGACACCTTTACGCTGGATTCTCAACGGGTCGACCGGATTTGCGAAGAGATCAGGGAAATCAGGAAAGAGTATGATTTCGTCTGGTTTGCCAGCGCCCATATTTCTCTTATCGACAGGCACCGGGCCATGGCCCGGAATCTTGCGGAGTCCGGGCTCAAAAAAATCTTTTTCGGCCTGGAATCCGGCAGTGATGCTGTTTTAAAAAGCTACAACAAGAAAATAACGCGGAAGATGGCAGTGGACGTCATTGAACATTGCGTTGAATCGGGGATTCACGCAATTTCCGGCAACATTATCCTGGGGGGACCCCACGAAACCCGGGAAACCGTCCAGGAGTCCGAAGATCTGATCATGGAACTGCTGTATAAGGCCCCCGGTCAGTTCGAAACCGCCTACTTCTCATTTCTCCCCTTTCCCCAGACCCCGATCACGCTGAATCCCCAAAAATTCGGAATGGAAATTTATGAGGACCTCATCGACTGCTGCAATGAAGATATTCCCCTTTCCGGAACCGCTGCACTGGATTTTCTGGAGCTGACACAGATTCGGCTTGAGGCCAACAGGCGGCTCCAGTATGAAATGCGGAAGATCTATCTCGAAGGAAGAATTCCCGAAGCGGTGATTCTGGATGCGTACCGTTACGGCGGTCAATACGGAGTGTTCACCCGCTGGAACGATTATGTGTACAAGAATCTGCCCATTGATGACGCCTACTGGAAAATGCGCGTTTTCGGCGGGTATGTGCCCGGCAGCCAACTGGGATCACGCGGGGAAGACGCCATTCCGCACCGGACCTTCGAGTTGTGGCTCCATACAGACGTCAGCGGAGAAAAACCGCAGATTGCCGATATCCCCCTGGAGACAATGGATTTCACCCTTCTCACGTTGTGCAGCGGAAAACTTTCAAAACGGGAAGTGCTTCAGCAGGGAAAAACGGCGCTGGATCCTTCGGGGTGCCGGCCTGATTTCTACAGACAGGCAGAAGAATCGCTGAATGCCATGGAAAAAAACAAGTGGATACTCTACCAGAAGCCATGAGAGAAAACCCAATCGTTTTGCTGGTGTACACCCAACGGATGGTCATTGGGCGAACCTTTGAAATGATCGGGAATCTGGGGATATTGACACTGGCGGCCCAGCTCAACGCCAACGGCTTCGACGCAAAAGCCTGTACCGGCATCACCACCGATGTGGCAAAAACCATCGGACGAAGAAAAGACCAACTGTTTGCAGTCTGTTTTTACTGTGACTTCGATAATCAGACGGCTGTTGCGGCCATCATCAAGGATCTGAAAAAAGACGCCGGGAATGCTTTTTATGTGGTCCTGGGCGGACCGCAAACCCTGCATATGACGGAAAGGGATCTGGAAACCTACGGCGCCGATGCCATCATCAAGGGGGAGGGAGAAGAATCCCTGCTCGCCTGGCTTAAAGCGAGGAGCGGGGGAGAAGAAATCTCCGTGCCGGGGGAAATCCTTCCCCATGAGAATCCGGAGTACATATACCTGGACGATTTCTCACAGTACCCTCTGCCTCAGGATGAAGCGGTGCTGGAGTATGCCGAAAGGCCCCTGATGTCCGTGATTACCGCCAGGGGGTGTCCGTACAGATGCGCGTTCTGCTTCGAAGGGGGCAATTCAAAAAATTTGCGAATGCGCTCCGCGGAGCATGTGCTGTTCGAAATCGAAACACGGCTGCAGAAAAGCCGGAGACCCCGCTACCTTTTTTTTTGCGACGATACTTTTACCGCCAATCCCCGGAGGCTGAAAGAGCTGCTTGAAGGATTGAGGCGCCTTCGGAAAAGCCATGATTTTGTCTGGTTCTGCGAAGGGCATCCGGGATTTCTTTCAAAACGCCCGGAGTTGATCAGGGAAATGATGGAGAGCGGCATGGTCCGGATGCAGATCGGTCTGGAGTCCGGAGCTGATTCCGTCCTTCAGGCCTACGGGAAACAGGCCGGCCCGGAAGACGTGAGGAACGTGGTGGATATCTGCTGCCGGGAGGGACTGCCCCAGCTCGCCGGAAATTTCATTATCGGCGGAGCCTTTGAAACCCCGGAAACGCTCGAGGAAACCACCCGCTTCGCCCTTGACCTGCTCGAGGCTGCCCCGGGGATGCTGGATCTATCCACCACCTTTCTGACGCCGCTGCCGGGTACCCGGATCTGCAATGATCCCGGGCAATTCGGTATTGCCATGGAAGACCGGGACTGCCTCACCTCCCTGGAGGACTTTCCGGTGAACCGCACGGGGGAGTTATCCCTGCCGGAAATCTGCAGGGCGCGCTCCGTCTTTCTCACCCGCATTTCGAACGCCATGAAAGAGCAGTACGCGAGCGGGCGGATTCCGGCGGGGCGGATCCGGCGCGACTTCGAGCTGGCCTTTCGATACGGCATTGCGGCAGGATACCTGAAGTTTCTTTACGGCCGGAACCCGGTCACGGTGAGCTACTATCGAAACCTCACCGGGTACCGGGGGCTTCTGAAGGAATGGCATGAGCTTGAAGCGTCCGAAAAGGAAAGGTTTGTCATCCAGCGCGTTCCGGATTTTTCACTGGTGGATTTCACAGCCTTGAGCGATATGGAAACGGATATTCTTCTGGATGCCGGTGTGTATTCGGTGAAGGAGACGGCGGAGAAGCTGGCCGTTTCGGCGGAGAAACTGGCTGTCTGTCTTGAAGGAATGAGCCGGCGTCACCTGGTGTTATTCTCACCCTGCCCCTGAGGCACCGCAAACAGGGGGTTATTGCAGACAATATCTGAAGATGCGGGTGATCCTGTTGATCGCCGGGGTGATTTCGTGAAGCCACGGCAGCAGGTATGCATAAAAATAAAACGTGGAGGCGCGGTGTGAAAACGTTCAACCTGAGACTGATGCTGATCCATCGCGGAACGAGAACCCATTCGATCACACAGATCGAGCCTATCGGTCTTATGTCGCTGGCGGAGATGATGACCGGCCAGGGGATTGAAACGGCCGTTTTTTCAGGAGAGCTGCTGAAAGGGCTGGAATTCCTGAACGCAGCGGGCTGCAGCCGGGATACGGTAGTGGGATTATACTGTGATTACGAGAATCAGTCGGCGGTCGAGAGTTTTTCCAGGGTGATCAAGGAGCGCTTCGGTGCCGTCGTTCTCGTCGGCGGCCCTCAGACCGTGGGGCAGGGAGAAGAATTTCTGCGGGCAAGCCGGGCTGACGGGATCATGCGGGGCGAAGGGGAGTACTCACTGCACGCCGCCCTCCGCGCACTGGAAGAAGACCGGAGGGACCTGTGGGAGACCATCCCCGGGATGTGTTCGTTCACCAAGGACGGAGCATACTTCGACAACGGGATCTACCCGGTCATCGAGGACCTGGACGCCATCCCCGGCATTTCGGGAACCATCAGATCGGCCCAGCACCGGGGCATCAATCATATGGCGGTGATGACAGGGCGTGGCTGTCCTTTCCACTGCTCTTTCTGTTATGAGGGGGCCAACAGCAAAAACGTCCGGCAGCGCAGCGTGGCGGGTGTCATGAAGGAGATCCGGTGCCGCCTGCGGGAGAATCCCAACGTGAAGTATCTCTTTTTTTGCGACGACACCTTCACCCTGAACAGGGAACGGGTGCGCGCCTTTTGCGAAGAGCTGAAAGAGCTGCGGAAGGAGCACGATTTCGTCTGGTTCGCCGACGCCCATGTCAACGTCGTCATCAACCACCCCGATATCGTGAAGATGATGGTGGACGCCGGCCTGGTCCGGATGCAGATCGGCATTGAAAGCTGCAGCCAGCCCATCATCGACATCTACAACAAGAACGTGAAACGGGAAGGCTTTTTTGAAGTCATCGAGATCTGCAAAGCGGCCGGACTTCCCCAGCTTGTGGGCAACATCATCATCGGCGGCGCCCTGGAAACCCGGGAAACGCTCACATATACGTTCGACACCGTCTATGAAATGATACGCGCAGGCAGGGGGATGGTGGAAGTGGTCAGCACCTTCTACATGCCCTTCCCGGAAACGGCGATGTCGAGGGACCCCGAAAGATTCGGCGTTATCGTGAAAGACGGGAAGGCGCTCACCTCGGTGGGAGATTTCCCTGTGATAGAGACGAAGTCCCTGGGCATCGAAGAAATCTGCGCGGCCCGGAACGAATTTTTTGAAGGGACGACCGGAGTTATGCGGAAAATGTTCCGCGACGGCGAAATCCCCGACGAGACCGTCCTGCAAAGTTACGCGCTGAGTGAACGCTACGGTCTCAGCGGTATGTGGCAGAGCCTGGCGTACGCCCGATACCCCTATTTCGACGCCCAGTACAAGGCCCGGATTCGGGGAGACAAGCTCACCAGGGACTATGACGACACCGCCGTGTTCGATACCCACCCGCAGCGGCTCTTTCTGCTTTCGCTGACGCCCGCCCTCTCGGCGGAAATTCCGGCCCTCAATGGATTTGTCTTTTCTCCCTTTGAATTTGAAGTCCTGACATACACGTCCGGCAAGCTGACCATGCTTGAAATGGCGGAAGCGCTTTACCCCGGATATCAAATGAACTTCGGGAGTTTTGAAGCGTTCTCTCTGCACCTGCTGGAAACCGTCAAAAAACTGGAAGCGGCGGGAATGTGCGTGCTGTCCGGCCCGTTGAAGCCGAAAGCAGCCGATCGGGAATGGAAAAATCAAAAACACTCAGAGGAGCCCCCCGTGAAAAATAAGGTCATACTGTTCAAACTATCGACCATGGGCATGCAGATAGCCGGTTACAGCCGGAGCGGAGCATTCCTGGGGATCTACGGGCTGGCAGGCTATCTGGAGGAAAAAGGGTATGATGCCGTGGCCTGCGAATGCCGGCCTGATGAGGTCATGGAGTACCTCCGGCGCATTCCCTTCGGGGAAATCTGCTGCGTCGGCTTCTCGGCGGACTTCGAGAACAGGCATGCAGTCAAAAAGGCCTGCGCCGCCATTGCGGAGTCCTGCGGGATTCCGGTGCTGATCGGCGGCCCCGAATCCATCGCCCTGGATGAAGAGTACCTTCGCCGGTCAAAGGCAACCGCCATTGTTCGGGGCGAAGGCGAACTGGCCATGGCGGCGGTGCTGGATGCCCTGCAGGAGAACAGGAGCCTGGACGGTATTCCCGGGATTTTCTATATCGGCGAAAAAGGGGAGTGCATCGACAGGGGCGAAGGACCGGCGGTGGAAAACCTGGATGAGCTGCCCTTCCCCGCCTATGACAAAAGCATGACCCCCATAGACTGCTCCAACCTGTACATCATGACCAGCCGGGGGTGCCCCTTCCACTGCGCTTTCTGTCATGAAGGCGCCCTCAAACGCCCCATGCGGCAGCGAAGCGTAGCGAATGTCATTGCGGAAATGCGCCATTTCCTTTTGAAATATCCTGAACTCACGTACTTCAGTTTCTGCGACGATACGCTGGTCACCAATCCCGCGTGGCTGGACGAATTTTGCCGGGAGGTAAAGGCCCTTCAGGTCCTCAGACCCTTCCGGTTCTACTGCGAGGCCGATGTGGCCTCCCTGAGCAGGCGTCCGGAGGTCATAAAGGATATGGTGGACGCTGGTCTCAACCGGCTGCAAATCGGCATTGAAACTGTCGACCGGGAGATGCTGAAGATTTACCGCAAAAACATCACGCCGGAAATGGTGGAAATTGTGGTGAAAGCCGCTTACGATGCCGGAGTGCAGCAGGTTTTCGGGGCCCTTCTGGTGGGCGGCCCCTTTGAAAACCGTGAGCATATCGAGAAGAACAAAGCCTTCGGCGCAAAGCTGCTGCGGCTCGGACCGGGGATGATGGAAATATCCCCCAGTATCGTGATGCCCTACCCGATGACCGACATCGGACAGCACCCCGAAAAATACGGCCTGAAGATCACTGACAGGCAGGGGTTGGCCTGCAACTCCGATTACCCGCTCCTGGAGAGCGAAACCATGAACAGGCGGGAGATCATGGCGGCGTACCAGGAGTACCTTCAGAGCTTTGTGGACGAAGTGAAGAAAATGCTCGATACAGGCGAACTGGGTCATGAGGACATCCTGGGCTGTTTCCGCTCATCCCTGAATTCCAGGGGGCCCAAATACTGGAGCAACATCATAGCCCATCATAAACCCGCTCTGACCCCCTATTACACCATGCTGGCCAGGGACGCCGCCAGCCGCATAGTGGACGTGAAGCCGGAGGAGCTGCCCGAGTGGCGCCCGCAGCGGCTCCTCGAAATGTGGCGCGATGTGGACTTCTCCAGGGGCTATCCCCTTGTGAGGGGCGAGGCGCTGTCGCCTTTTGAGTACGAGGTGCTGAAATACTCCACAGGAAAGAGCACCATCGCCGCCATAACCCGGATCCTCCATGACCGGTTCGGAAAACCGTTCGGGGAAACGGAGGAAGAGCTGATGGCGCGAATCATTGAAACCCTGAAGGCCCTTGATGCAAAATACTGGCTGCTCGTGGTTCCGTACTAGAAAAGGTGACGGGATGAAGATTCTTCTCTGCAACGTATCGAAAAAGTACGATACCAGCACCCATGATTATGTGGGGCTCTTTTACCTGGCGGGCGCCCTGGAAGAGGCCGGTTTTGAACCTGTGGTCTTTCATGGAAAACCGGAGCATCTCCTGGACGAGATAGAAAAGAACGGGCCCCGGGCAGTGGGTTTTTCCTGTGATTTCGACAATGTCCGGATCATCGAAGACCTGTCCCTGAAGATAAAGGAACGCTGGAATATCCCCATTATTGTGGGGGGCCCCCAGGGCATTGCCCTGGGGAGGGAGTTTCTTGAAAGCAGCGGTGCGGATTTTATCCTGCGGGGCGAAGGAGAGGTCTCGCTGCCCAGGCTTCTCAATGCGGTCCTGAAGGATGAAGGCGATGTCGGCGAGGTGAAGGGACTGGCGGGAATCAGAGACGGGGTCTTTATGGAAACCCCTCCTGAGATCATCGCCGATCTGGATACCCTGCCGCTGCCGGCCTACCATACGTCGCTGCACAAAGACCGCGCCTACGGAAATTTGATTTTTACCGGCCGGGGCTGCCCCTACCGGTGTGCCTACTGCGCCCCCAGCCCCGGAAAGCAGAAGGTCCGGCTGAGAAGCATCCCCCTTGTGCTGAAGGAAATCAAAACCAACCTGCACAACAACCCCGGACTGCGCTGCCTGATTATCATGGACGACACCTTTACCCTCAGCCGGGAGCGGATACAAGCCTTCTGCGAAGGGATGAGGGAGCTGCGGAAAGAACGGGATCTGGTCTGGTACTGTGAATGTCATGTGGGGCACATCAAAACCTTTATGGATATCCTGCCGGAGATGATCGATGCCGGCCTGATCCGTCTGCAGATCGGGATAGAATCCGGGGACCAGAATGTCATCGACCAGTACAACAAGCACGTCAGAATCGACGACATCGTTGAATTTGTAACCTATGCCGCCGGCTGCGGCCTTGCCCAGATCGCCACGAACTTCATTGTGGGGGGGCCGGCGGAAAAAGACGGGGCGACCGCCTCGCTGATCCGGACCCTGATCGACCGGGCCCCCGGAGTCATCGATATCATTACCGGTTTTTTGCGGGCCTACCCGGGAACTGACATCTCGGAGCATCCGGAGAAATTCGGCTTGCAGCTCCATGACGCCTCCGGCCGCCGGACCGGGGACGACTACCCCTTCGTAACGCCGGTCGGATGCAGCCAGGTTGAGGTGATGCACCATCGCCAGGCACTCAACAAAGAGATCCGCCGCAGCATGCAGCAGAAAATCAAAAAACGCGAACTGAAGCAGGAAGCGGTGAGAAAGCAGTTCGAAGCCGCATTCAAATACGGAATCCGAAGCCGGTGGTTCGCGGAGATTTCAGCCAATCCCAGAGCCTATGAATATTACTATGTGCTGTTTTTGAACGAGGGACAGCCCTTCGAGGAATCCCTGGATTTTTCCCGGGATTATCCCCAGCGGACTTTTGAATTATGGCGTGCCATGACGTTTTCGGAAGGATTTCCCCAGCTGGACGGCACGGCGCTCTCGCCGCTGGAGTATGAGCTGTTGTTGCGGTGCGCAGGTAAAAGAAGCCTCGGGACCATTGAGAATGAACTGTATGGATTGTTTGGTGCCCCGTACGAGGACCAACGGGAATTTCACGCAATGCTGCTCGGCATGCTCGGTACATTCGATTCCAGGTATTGGCTGACTCATTTCGTGGTGTAGCCGGAAAAACGGGGAGCCGGAGGGGCCCCCGCTCCGGCCGCGGAAGAGGTATGCCCGGGCATAGGGGTAGAAGCATATCCAGCATTCAGTAACAGCCGGGCACGCCCCTGTTCTCCGGGAGGCAGCGAACGGGGGCTCTACACCGTCTGCCTGCGGACCAGCTCTGCGAAGAGGCCGTTTTTCGCCATCAGCTCGCCGTACTTCCCCTCTTCGACAAGCCGCCCGTCCTCCAGAACGCAGATCCTGTCCGCTCCGATGATCGTTGAGAGGCGGTGGGCCACCACGATGCGCGTCGCCTGGATACCCTCCAGGCTGCGGCTGATCATCGCCTGCGTCCTGTTGTCGAGGGCGCTCGTGGCCTCGTCGAAGATCAGCACCCGCGGCTTTCCGGCAATGGCCCGTGCCACGAGAAGGCGCTGCTTCTGCCCTCCGGAGACCGTGTTCGCCCCGTCGGTGATGACGGTGTGGATCCCCATGGGCATCGCGGCGATGTCCTCCTCCATTCCGGCCATCCGGAGCGCCTCGTCTATCTGCTCCACCGACAGGCTGCGCGAACAGCGGATGTTGGATGCGATATCGCCCGAAAGCAGCCCTCCGCCCTGGAGGACCACGCCGATCTGCCGGCGGAGTTTCCCCAGGTCCAGCTCGGTGATGTCCCTGCTGTCGTAGAATACTCCTCCCGATTCCGGCTGGTCGAAGCCCAGAAGAAGCCGGATGAGCGTGGACTTCCCGGCCCCCGACGGCCCCACGATCGCCACGAACTCCCCCGGCTCGATGTGGAGGTCCAGCCCCTTCAACACCGGGGGGCCGTCCTTGAGGTACCGGAAAACGACCTGTTCCAGGTCGATCTTCCCCGAAATCTCCCCGGGATCGGTCTTGAGGTCGCCCGCCTCCGGTTCTGCCCGGAGAATGGGCGCGAGGTTCTCGACGAGGGGAAGCATGTTCATCGTGGCGGTAAAGGAGCTCACGATCTGGAAGAAAGCCGCCTGGAGCGCTCCGAAAGCCGACCAGAAGGCCATGAATTGTCCCGTGTTGTAGATGCCGTCCGCGGCGCTCCAGCGGACGAGGGCGTAGAGGACCGCGATGGCGACGGAGAGCGGGAAGAGCGCCAGTACGGTATTCAGAAAAACCTCGAGCTTTCTTGCTTTCGTCCCGAGCATCCGCTGTGCACCGAAAAGCTCGGCCCACCGGGCGAAGGACCGCTCCTCGGCCCCCGCTACCCGTATCTTCGAGATGCCGGTCATGATCTGGAAGGTGAGTGCCAGCAGGCGGTTCTGCAGGCCGGTCATCCTGCGCTGGAAGCGGAGCTGAACGAGATTCACCGCCACCATGAGCACCGCGGGGACGAGAAGGCACCCAAGGCCGGCGAGGGCCAGCTTCCAGTCGTACCAGAACGACTGCCCCAGGAAGAATACCAGGAAGACGCTCTGCACGAGGAATGTCTTCACCGTCCTCGACGCCGTCTCCCGGAGAGCGAAGAGGCCGAGCGCCCGGTTGGCGAGGTCGCCGGAGGTCGTCTTCCGGAAGAAGCCCACCGGCAGGCGCAGGATGCGGTCCCAGAGCCCGGTTGCGACGTCGTGGTCCAGCACTGTCTCCGAACGGAGAAAGGCGATGCCGTTGGCGTAGTGCAGCAGCCCCGAGGAAACCGCCACCGAAACCAGAATTGCGAAGAGCTGGAGCATGCGTCCCCGCTCGGCATGGGGAATCACCTCGCCGAATATCTGGCGGTTGACTTCGGGGGAGACCAGCCCGAGAAGGGCGAGGGCGACCGAGACGACGAAGACGAAGCCGAGGTCCTTCTTTGTTCCCTCAAGGCCGAAGCGGAGCAGGTCCATCCCTCCCAGCGGGGAGCCGGGAAGAGGACGATAGATCTGCACCGCGCCCGGTGCGAGAGTTCCGGCGATTGCCTCGTCGACTGCCCGCTCTCCGTCGTCGTCCGCGATGCGGTATCCGCGGCTCGTGGGCAACAGGGCAACCGGCGTACCGTCCCGGTACGCGATCAGGGGCGCTCCGTCGGAGAGCCACCACGGACCGGCGAGCGTCACCGTTCGATATTTGAGGTTCGAAGCCTGGGCGAGGTCGCGCAGCGATTCGTCTCCTCCCCCCTCTCCTCCCGGGGCGATTTTCCGGCCGAGGTATCCCGCCACGGTGGAAAAGGCCCTCCGGAGCGGAGAGTCCTCCCGCCGCGCAGCCCCATCCTCGCGGAGTTTTCCCGAGAGGGCGGACGCAAGGGTCGAGAGGGCCGTGGAAATGGCCCGCCTGCTCGACATCTGCATCTGCCGGAGTGCGCCGAGGTCGTCCGCGGCCCGAAGCCTGGCGTTCATGGCGAGGGAGGAGAAAACCATCTCGCAGAAGGCGTCGAAGACGGACGGGAATTCGCCCCCGCGAATCAGGTCCTCCGTGGATCGCCCATGCACGGTGCAGGATTCCAGCGGAACGATCCAGCAGTTCGGCGGAAGGGCGAAGGGCGTTCCTCCCGGCGAGAGGTCTTCGGTACCGACGAAGAGGGCTCTCCCCTCGACGATCTCTCCCCAGAGAAGCTCGTCCGTTCCCGCCGGCTTGTTGGCTTCGAGGGCCCCTCTCTCTCCGCCTATCTTCTGCCGCACCTTCGGCAGAGGCACGATGTCCTTGACGATGCCCCGGCCCAGCCCCTCGAGAAATTTGTCGACCAGGGAGGCCGTGAAGGCGATTCCCTGCCCTTCAGTCCCTTCGAGCAGCTTCGACCGGGCGATTCGAAGGACCTTCGTTCCCGGAATTCCTCCGGCGAGAAGCCCCATGGTATCGCCGAAAAATCCCCTTTCAACGCCGAAGAGGGCCTCTCCTGCCTCCATGGTGAAGAGGTAATCCCGCCCGCCGGTCTGAAGGGCGCCGTCCCGGGCGGTGACGTAGACGTCTACCTGGCCGGCGAGGACGCACCAGACGGTCTCCGGATCGTCGAGGAAGAACGGCGTTTTTCCGGTGATCTCAAGTTCTGTGCCATGGAGGGCAAGCTCTTCGAACATGGGGTTCATCCTTCCCTGGCGATCCGAAGCATTCCGCGGCAGGAACCGGAACAGCCCGCCGTGCCCGCCGGCTGTCGGCATGCACTGCTTCCTCCGGTACCGGCGGCAGAAATCTCAGTTCTCGATAAGACCGGCATAGCGTCCTCCAAGCCGCATCAGTTCCTCGTGAGTTCCCCGCTCCGCAACCTTTCCCTGGTGGAGCACGATGATCTCGTCGCAGTCGCGGATGGTCGAAAGGCGGTGAGCCACGATGAGGCAGGTGCACCCCCGGCGGCGGAGCGCACGGTCGATAGCCTCCTCGGTGGGCGCGTCCAGGGCGCTTGTGGCTTCATCGAGCACTATCAGCGACGGGGAGCGGACGAGCGCCCTGGCGATCTCCAGGCGCTGGCGCTGTCCGCCGCTGAAGTTGCGTCCGTTTTCCTCCACGATGGCGTCGTATCCTCCCTGGCGCGCGACCACGTCGCGGTGGATGCAGGCGTCACGGCAGGCCGCCACGAGCTGCTCCGTCGGTATCGACGGGTCCCAGAGGGAGAGGTTGTCGCGGATCGTTCCCTCGTAAAGGGATATCTCCTGGTCCACGAAGGAGAAGGATGTGGCCATCTCCTCCCGGGAAATTGACCCCAGGGGACGGCCGTCCAGCAGAATCTCACCCGTCCACGGCTCGAAGAGGCCGCAGGCGATGCGGGCCAGAGTGGACTTGCCCGAGCCGGATCCTCCCACAAGGGCCACCCGGGAGCCGGGAACGAGCGTCAGCGAAAAGTCACCGATCAGCGGATCGGAAAGCCGCGAATAGCCGAAGGAGATGTTCTTCATCTCCAGGCGCCCCGAGAGACGGACCTTGCGCCCTCCGGACATGGCGCCGTCTTCAAGTGCGGGGCGCTCGG
Source organism: Aminivibrio pyruvatiphilus (assembly GCF_004366815.1). Lineage (NCBI taxonomy): Bacteria > Thermotogati > Synergistota > Synergistia > Synergistales > Aminobacteriaceae > Aminivibrio > Aminivibrio pyruvatiphilus. The sequence goes on from NZ_SORI01000009.1 coordinate 49,305, forward strand.
CCATCCGCGGGTAGCGAAGCACGTCGTCGAGACGGTTCAGGTTCCCCTGCGCGGTCTGGAAGGAGTCCCAGAGGGTCACCAGCTCGGTTACCGGATTGATCGTCTGCTGCATCAGTGTCTGCAGCGCGAGCAGCATGCCCATGGTGAGCACACCGTTCATTACGCGGAAGCCGCCGAAGCAGAGCACTCCTGCGGCAGCCAGCGAGGTAAGGGCGGGAAGCACCGACTGGGTGCGGACGGCCAGGCGGGAGAGTCCGGCGCGGCAGTCCGCTATCTTGCTGAGCGAGCCGGCCAGGCGGGCGAACTGCTCTTCCTCGCCCCCGAAGGACTTGATGGTCTCAATGACCGCGAGCCCGCCGATGGCGGCCCCTGCGAATTTCCCCACCTCGCCGGTGAAGCGCTCGTTCAGGTCCGTCCGCCTGCGGTTCACCGAGACGATCAGCAGAGCGCACGTCACCGCCGTCAAAAGGGCGATCACCGAAACGGGCGGGTCGTACAGGGTGATCATCACCGCGTAGAAGAGCACCATGACGCATTGGAGCATGGTCGTCGCAAGCTCCCGCGAGAGGAGCTGCGCGACGCGGTCGTTCAGCTGCACGCGGTTGCCGATCTCCCCGGCGTAGCGCTGAAGAAAGAAGGTGTACGGAAGTTTCAGGAGGTGATGCACGAAGGATGCCGAGTCGCGGATGGCCATCGAGAGCTCCTGCCGGAGGAGCACCGACCCCTGCAGCCATGTCAGCGCGCCCTTGACGAGTGCGATGGCCGCCATAAGGGTGAGCATGGGGCGGAACCACTCGAACCGGCCCTCCACAAGAAGACGGTCGACGAAGATCTGCTGGAACGCGGGCTCCATCAACCCCGGAACGACCAGGGCCAGCCCCGCAAGAACGGCGAAGAAGAGGGCCGCTTTCGCCCCGGCCAGCCTTCTGCCGAGGGCCGCCCATGGACTCCGGCGGCGGCCTGCCGGGCGGAACTGCTCCCCCGGCACTATGGATATGGCGATCCCCGTGAACGACCGGTCCAGCGTCTCCCGGTCCACGGTGCGGGGGCCGGATGCAGGATCGTTGAGATAGACCGTACCGCCCTTGATGCCCTCGAGCACCAGGAAATGGTTGAAGTTCCAGAAGAGAATGAGCGGCAGCGGCAGATCGAAAAGACCCTGAGGCTCCTTCCGGAAACCCGAAGCCTCCATTCCGTGGCTCCGCGCGGCCTTGAGCAGGTTCGTCGCTTTGCTGCCGTCCCGGCTGACGCCGCATTCCTCCCGAAGCGTCTCCAGGGGCAAAAAGAGGCCGTAGTACCCAAGAACAATCCCCAGTGAGGCGGCACCGCACTCGGTGGCCTCCATCTGGATCATCGTCGGTGTCGAGACGCGGCGGTTCTTCCATAAGGGGAATTGTCCCGAAGGGGCAAGGGAAGACTCCCTGGGGGGCGGCGTCTTCATGACGGGGCGATCAGGCATCGCCCTTCCCTCCGCCGATTTCTTCTCCGATCCCGAGGAAGAACTTCTTCAGAAAGGGAAGGACCAGTGTCACCGGGGCCTGCCGCCTGACCACGACAGTCACGCCGCAGAGGGTGCCGCTCTGCAGGACTACGGGGGGGCCGTCGCCCGACGACCACACGTATCCGCTCTCCGTCTCTTCAGAGGGATAGAGAGCCATCATCACGGTGATGGGGGAGCCTCCCCGGGAGAGGGTCTGCACAAGCTGTTCGTTGCCCAGGACACGGGTCATTCCTCTCGCCGAAGCCGGAAACGAGGAGACGTTCGTCACCTTTCCGCGCAGGACGCCGAACTCTTCCTGCTTCACCACGGAAGGGGAGATCTGCGCCTCCATCCCGGACAGGATTTTCTTTCCGTCCTGGGGCTGGACGAAGGCGTGCACGTAGAGAGGCGCCCCGTCGCCGAGCGATTTCTCCACGGAGAGAAGCGCCTCCCCTGCGGATATGACCTGGCCTTCCGACTTGAAGACCTCGAGCACCCGCCCTGCGGCAGGACTGCGAACGGCCGTCTCCAGGTCATATCGTTCTTCGAGAGCGGCGAGCTGCTTTTCTGCGGTCAGAAGGCGCATGTCCACGTCGATCCTCTGCCGTTCGATCTGCGAGGTCGAGTCGGCCGCCGTCATCGGAAGGCGGGCAAGCTCCTCGTTGAACGAGAGGATCTCCTGCAGCACGGCGTTGTAGCGGTCCTTCACCTCGAGATACTGGGAACGGGTGATGTACTTTTTCGCGTAGAGGGCATCGTACTGCTCCAGCTGCTCACGCAGCGAGGATGCACGGTCCCGGGCGACCTTGATGGAGGAATTCAGCGCCTGCCTGCGCCGCGCGAGGTACTCCGACTCCAGGACTTTCTTGCTGTCTCCCATCTCCGTCCCCATGGTCCGTTCGGTCTTAAGGATCTCCACCCGGCCGCGCAGCTCGGTGATCTGGTGCCGCAACTCCATCTGGGCCAGCCGCGCAATGACCTGGTCCTTCTCGACGGGGTCGTCGATATCGACGTAGATGGCTTCGAGACGGCCGTTCCCCGGTGAGGGAGCGTCCGCATGCGCACCGAGGCGCAGCAGAATGCCCTGCCCGGAAACCAGCGTGGTCACCGTACCGTAGAAGCCCCATGCCGCCAGTACCCCCAGCAGCAGCAGCAGTGCTGACAGCGCCGCCCACGTCGCGGGGCGGACGACCTGAAAGAGCATGTCGAGCTGTTCGGGCGAGGAGAGCCTGTCGAGTGCGGACTGGCGGAATATCTGTTTTTTCACGGGCGAACACGCTCCTTCAGATACGGATCGACCTGCTGCTTTATCTCCAGGAAAAAAGCCGCCTTGGAGCCTGTTATAAAGGTTCTTTAAAAAGGGGCTGAATCCTGCGAGCCGTTTTCAGGAACAGGCCCGGCGAAAAAAAGCCTGCGCGGCAGGATGGGGCTGTCGGAACAATTGATTCACTGCTCAAACGGATGAAACAGAATCCCCGCCCCAAAAACATACCCTTCCAGGGGGAAGCATCACGCTGTCCGCTGATCGGAAAATTGATGCCAGGGCAAAATTATACACCGGATCTTTCAAGGAAAAAATCAGTCGCCCTGTGCGTTTTTTCGAGATGGACCGCAGGGAAAAATCTGAATGGCTCTATCTTGCCCGTCTGTGCAATAATTTGAACTGGGTAGCCTCACTACCCAGTTGATCTCTCAGACGTTCTTTTTCGGAGACGGCCTGTCAGGATCTAGCCGAAAGGGTCAAAAAGGCGGCGGAGGTGAACCGGAAAATCCGCGGCGGAGAAGAAGTGCTTTTTCCACAGAATCCATGAAGGAGGCTTTTCCATGATCATCTATCGGAACGCGGTGCCGGACGATCTGGCCGGTGTCGCCGAGCTGCAGAAACGGTACCACATTTCGACCATCCTGGAAGAGGACAAGGCGGACGGGTTCGTGACCACCCTGTTTTCCCCGGAACAGTTCCTGTCCCTGATGCGGGATGAAAACGGCCTGGCTGTGGCGTGCGACGGCGGCAAAATCATTTCCTATGCCATGGCGGCATCCTGGGAATACTGGTCCGCATGGCCCCTGTTCCGGCACATGATCGCCGACCTGCCGAACATCGAATACCTCGGGAGGGTCCTTTCCACGGAGAACTCCTACCAATACGGGCCGGTCTGTATCGCCGGGGAATATCGGGGGCAGGGAGTGCTGGAGCATATTTTCGAATTCTCCCGCCGGCAGATGGCGTCCCGCTACCCGGTGATGGTCACCTTCATCAACAGGATCAACCCCCGGTCCTATGACGCCCATACCCGGAAGGTGGGCATGGACCTGATCAAGACCTTCGACTTCAACGGCAACCACTATTACGAGCTGGGGTACGACATGAGCAGACCTGTCCCCGGGACGAGCCTTCTGTAGTTGCTTCATGCGGATGTTCTTATGGGAACGATTGCGATTCATGTAACGCCGGAAGAAGAGGCAATGTTGAGAAAATGTGCTGAAGGAGCTGGTGTGAGCATCGAGGAGCTTTTAAGAAACTCTGTTCTTCAGTATGTCGCGGATGAGTCCGACAGGCAGGCGTACAGTGTGTATCTTGGGTACAAGGACCGTTGTACTATGCTGTCGTTTGAAGAGGCGAAAAAACTGTGGAAATGAGCTGCTTAAACCGGCTCAGAAGCAGATTTGATCATTCGAGAGAATGGAGCTTTTCTTCGATTCAAAAGGAGGCGATTCTATGATCGAAGCCGTCAGGACAAGGCGCAGCGTGCGCAAGTTTACCGGCAGGGACGTGGAGGACGAGGTTGTCCTTCAGCTTTTTGAGAGTGCCCGGCTGGCCCCGTCGGGGCACAACACCCAGCCGTGGCGGTTCATCGTGGTACGGTCTCCCGAGGCGAAACGGGCGCTGGCGAAGGCTGCCCACGGCCAGTCGTGGATGGATGCGGCCCCCGTGTTTATCGTCTGTGTGGCCGATGTCCGGTGCCGCATACAGGACGAACCCGGCCTCGAGGTAAACGAGACGAGTCCCCAGTTCGCCCTGAAGCAGGTGATCCGGGACACGGCCATCGCCGTGGAGCATGCGGTGCTGGAGGCGGAGGCCCTGGGCCTGGGTACGTGCTGGGTGGCGTGGTACGAGCAGGCGGACGTCCGTCCTATTCTTGGTATTCCGGCCGACAAATTTGTGGTGGCCATCCTGCCCCTGGGGTACCCCGCCGAGGCCCCCGGGGAACGTCCGCGGAAGAAGCTGGACGAGATTGTCATGTTCGAGAAATGGGAGGAAAAGGCTGGAAAAGCATAAAAAAGCGGGATCCTTCCCCTCCGGGGATGTTGCTCGGTTTTCCGCTCTCAGAACGATACTGTTCTGTTGTCATCCTGAGGAGCCGAAGGCGACGAAGGATCTCGTTTTTGGGGCAGGCTGAATCAAAAGCGAGATCCCTCGCTTTCGCTCGGGATGACAGGCAAGGACGGGATCCGCCGCTCCGCTCAGGATGACAAGCAGGGGCGAGATCCTTCCCCTCCGGGGATGCTCCCTCCGCTGCGCTCTGGATGCTGCGCGAGCGCGATCGTTTTGCTCAGGATGATACTGGTCTGTTGTCATCCTGAGGAGCCGCAGGCGACGAAGGATCTCGCTTTTGGGGCAGGTCGAATCAAAAGCGAGATCCTTCCTTTGCTCAGGATGACAAGCAGGGGCGAGATCCTTCCCCTCCGGGGATGTTGCTCGGTTTTCCGCTCTCAGAACGATACTGTTCTGTTGTCATCCTGAGGAGCCGCAGGCGACGAAGGATCTCGTTTTTGGGGCAGGCTGAATCAAAAGCGAGATCCCTCGCATTCGCTCAGGATGACAGGCAAGGGCGAGATCCCTCGCTTTCGCTCGGGATGACAGGCAAGGACGGGATCCCCCGCTCCGCTGGGGATGACAAGCAACGGCGAGGTTATTTCTGCTCCTGCTGCAGTTTCTTGAAGTCCTCCCGCACGGGGCAGAACACGTCGATGACGAGGCAGTCCTCGTGGGCGAAGCCTCCGTGGGCCTCTCCTCCGGCGAAGACGATGCCCTGTCCCGGGGTGAGGGTGACCTTGTGTTCGGCCGTGCCGATCTCCATTTTTCCGGCAAGCAGCAGTGTGGTCTGCTCGTGGGGGTGGTCATGGAAGGTGAGTTCCGTTCCCTTCTTGATCTCCCACTGGGCGAAGGTGAACCCCTCGGAGTGGATGAATTTTCCGATGAAGCCCGGCCTCCCCGTGAATTTTTCGACGGTTTCCATGTCAAATGTCCTCATGTCTGCACGCATCCTTTCGATTGAATGTCGCGGCGCCTGCGGTGAGCCCGAGAATGGGGCGCCGCCCTTGACACAATCCGGTCTCGCGAGTATAAGTAGGAATCAATTTCGTTTCCAATAATATGCCATTTACGCGATGAAGGGAAGAGTACCTTTTTCGGGCGGCGGACAGAGATGGGGGACCCTGGCTGAAAATCCTCCTCCGAAGCGGAAAAGGGAAGACCACCCCCGAGCGGGCGCCGAAGTCCTGAGGGAGGGAAGGCGCCGGGGTCCGCCCCCTACAGCGGGATTGAGCAGCCGATTTATTCGGAAGTGGAGTGGGACCGCGATGAGCCTGCATCGTCTCCAGCATGAGGACGATGCAGGCTTTCTTTTTCAGGAGGGAGATTTATGAGAAAAGGCATTCTGCATTCCTACGAGCGTTTTTTTCCCCTTACGGAGCGGACTCCCCGTCTTTCCCTGTGCGAGGGCGACACTCCCCTCGTTCCGCTGCGGAATATGGGCAGGGAACTCGGGGTGGAACTGTACGGCAAGTATGACGGCCTGAACCCCACGGGGTCTTTCAAGGACCGGGGGATGGTGCTGGCCGTGTCGAAGGCCCTGGAGGAGGGGGCGAAGGCCCTCATCTGCGCGTCCACGGGAAACACGTCCGCCTCGGCGGCTGCCTACGGAGCCGCGGCGGGAATTCCCTGCTTCGTCCTGCTGCCGGCGGGGAAGGTCGCCGTGGGAAAGCTGGCCCAGGCCCTGATTTACGGCGCCCGGGTCATCGCCGTCAGGGGCAATTTTGACCGGGCCCTGGAAATGGCCCGGGAGGCCTCCAGGGAAAAGGGAAGCCTCGCCATCGTGAACTCGGTGAACCCGTACCGGCTGTTCGGCCAGAGGAGCGCTTCGTGGGAGATCTGCGACGAGCTGGGCGACGCGCCGGACTGGCTGGTTCTGCCCGTGGGCAATGCGGGAAACATCAGCGCCTACTGCGCCGGTTTCGAGTTTTACAGGGAGATCGGCCGCATCGAAAAACTGCCCCGCCTGATGGGCGTCCAGGCCGAGGGGGCGGCCCCCCTGGTGAAGGGAAGCCCCGTGGACGAGCCGGAAACGGTGGCCACGGCCATCAGGATCGGTCATCCCGTGAGCGCCGACAAGGCACGGCGGGCCGTGGAAATTACCAGCGGCCAGTTCCTCTCCGTTTCCGACGACGAGATTCTGGATGCCCAGAAAATGCTGGCCTCCTCAGACGGGATTTTTGCCGAACCCGCTTCCTGCGCACCCCTGGCAGGCCTGGTGAAGCTCCGCAAAAACGGAAGGCTGCCCGGGGGGCTGCGGATCGTGCTGGTGCTTACCGGCAACGGTCTGAAGGATCCCGATTCCGCCGTGAGCAGGGTGGATCTGCCGGTGGAAATCGACGGAACTCCCGAAGCCCTGGCGGAGGTGCTCGGACTGTGAGCCTGCTCCGGGTGAAGGTGCCCGCGTCGAGCGCAAACCTCGGCTCCGGTTTCGACACGGTGGGGCTGGCCCTTTCGCTCTATAATTTTTTCGATGTGCTGGAGATCCTGCCCCATGGTCAGTACGAGGTGGACGTGGTGGGGGAGGGTGGCGGCGAGGAGTCCCTCGTGGCACGCAACGGCGTGGTCCGGAGCTACGAGCGGGCCTGCAGGGAGTGGGGCATGGAGCCGCCCGGGCTCCGCCTCCGGACCCTGAACGCCATTCCCATGAAGCGGGGGCTGGGCAGTTCGTCCTCGGCCATCGTGGGCGGTGTGGCCATCGCCAACGAGCTTCGTGAGCGCCCCCTGCCCAAGGAGGATCTCCTCCCCATGATGGTGGCCATGGAAGGCCATCCTGACAACGTGGTGCCCTGCTGCCTCGGCGGCATGGCGGTGAGCTGCTGGGATGGCGGGAACCTCCGGTTAGTCCGGATGCCGCCCCTTCCGCCGGACATGGTGGCCGTGGTGGCCGTGCCGGCGGTGGAACTGAGCACGGAGGACGCCCGGAACGCCCTGCCGAAGGAAGTTTCCATGAAGGACGCCGTCTACAACCTGAGCCGCTCCGCCCTTCTGGCCGCTTCCTGGGCCACGGGGAACTGGGACAATCTCCCCTGGGCCATGGACGACCGGCTGCACCAGCCGTTCCGGGCGAGGCTTTTTCCCGGCGGCGAAGCAATTCTCGAGGAGGTCCGCAGAATCCCCCAGTGTTCCGGTGTGGCCATCAGCGGCTCGGGCCCGAGCGTGCTGGCCTTTGCCCGGGGCGAGGCCCACAGGGTTGCGGAGCTCATGTGTTCCATCTTCACCCGGTCCGGCGTACGGTCCCGGTTTTTCGTCCTCTCGGAGGATTCCGCCGGTGTGACGGTGGCAAAGAACGTCAGCAGTACCGATATTTACCGCCCTCTCAGGAAAGGAAGTGTGTTCCCCATGGCTTTCGGTGTAGACGGTTCGGGCAGGTGCGTCGTGGAAGAAGTGATCAGCGACATGGACGTGGCGAAGATCGCCGTTCTCGGCGTTCCCGACGTTCCGGGCGTGGCGGCGAGGCTGTTCTCGGATCTCGCCGGAGCCGGCGTGGGTGCGGAGATGATCGTCCAGAGCGTCATGAGGGGGCAGATGAACGACATCGCCTTTATCGTGAAGCAGAGCCTTCTCGGGGATGCCATCGCCATCTGCAGGTCCTTCGCTTCCGGCGTGGGAGCCCAGGGGGTCACCTTCGACGCTGAGGTGGCGAAGGTGGCGCTGAAGGGGGATCTTCTCTCCGGGTGCCCGGAGATTCCGTCCCAGATGTTTTCCGTCCTCGCGGGGTGCAGGATCAACATAGACATGATAGCGGCGGCCTCCACGATCATCGCCTGCATCGTTGCCTCCCCCGACATGGAGGGAGCCTCTTCCGCCCTGTCCCAGGCTTTTCTCCGCTCATAGCCCCTATGGCGGAGAGTAAAATTCCTGTACAATAGGGGAAAATTCCGTATGGGAGGCTGTCCCATGAGATATGTTCGTTTCTCCGCTTTTCTTGTTCTGCTTGCTCTCTTCGCCGTTTCGCCCCTTTTTGCCGAGGACCTGGAGCTCACCTCCGACAAGATGCGCTACGAGTCTGAATCGGGGGATTTCTGGGCCGACGGGAACGTGAAGGTTACCAGGGGCACCATTATGGCCACCTCCAAGACTGCGGACGGGAACATGAACCGGCAGGTCTTCACCATGAAGGGGGGCGTCCACGTCTTCGGCGCCTGGCAGAACGACAAGGTGGACATGAAGGGCCAGACCCTGTCGGGAGTGTTCGCCGAGCCCCAGGAATACATCTTCGACGGGGGCGTGAAGGGCTTCTGGGGGTCCCGCCAGGTGGATGCAGACATGCTCCGAATGAAGGGCGACTACTTCTGGGGAACGAAGCTCCGCCGGTACGCCGACACGAAGGAAGGATACGTTCTCGTCTGCGACGCCCTGGAGGGAAAGCTGGAGAACGGTGCAATATCTGAATTTACCGCTGCCGGGAACGTCTATTTTCTTTCCACCCCGAAGCAGGGTGACCCCACGGAGATCCGGGGCAGCAAGGCCGTCTATTCCAAGGCGAGGGGAACCCTGGTGGTGTCCGGCGGCGTGACTGCCGTCCAGGCTGCCAGATCCCTGAAATCGGAAACCCTGATATTCTTCCCCGACAGGAACCGGGTGGAGGCTACGGGCAAACCCCAGCTGATCTTCAAGACGGGCGGATCGAAATGAGCAAGGCAATAACCGCGCGGTCCCTCTGCAAAGCGTACAGGGGCCGCACGGTGGTTTCCGAGGTGGACCTGGACGTCCACATGGGCGAGATCGTGGGGCTGCTCGGTCCGAACGGTGCGGGGAAGACCACCACGTTTTACATGATCGTCGGCCTCGTCAAGCCCGATTCAGGGGCTGTCTCCATCAATTCCCGGGAACTGACGGCCCTGCCGGTCTACCGCAGGGCCCGTCTCGGCGTTGGATATCTTCCCCAGGAGGCGTCCATCTTCCGGAACCTCACGGTGAGGGAGAACCTCGAGCTGGTGCTCCAGGAGAACCCTCCCCCCGAGGAACCGGCAAGGAACGTGGTGGACAGGCTGATAGAGGATTTCGGCCTCCAGAAGATCACCAATATCCCCGGCTATTCCCTCAGCGGAGGGGAGCGCCGCCGTGTGGAGATCGCCCGGAGTCTTGCCATCCTGCCGGACTTTCTTCTTCTGGACGAGCCGTTCAGCGGCATAGACCCCATCGCCGTCTACGACATCCAGCAAATCATCCTCAGCCTGAGGAAGAAGGGATTCGGCATCCTGCTGACGGACCACAACGTCAGGGATACGCTGGCCATCACGGACAGGACCTACCTCATCCACCAGGGAAAAATCGTCATCGAGGGGCCTCCCCAGGATGTGGCGGAGAGCGAAGTGGCACGGAAGTTCTACCTGGGCGACAGGTTTTCCTGGTAGCGCTCCAGTTCTTCCGTGCGCCCAGAACGGAGAACGCCCGCGACCCGTTTCACCGCATCCGCCGCTTCAGGTGAGAGCCTGTCGCCGAAACCCCTTCTCGCCGGCTGGATGCCGATGACGATTATCTCCATGGTGTCCCTGAACGGTTCCAGGAGCAGGGACAGGGGGATGCCGTGGCTGCTGAAGGAAATGCCCCCCGTGTCCTCCAGGTTCATTCGGCGGACGGATCCGCCCGGGAGTCCCATGTCGGCGGCGTCGGCCACGATGAGGACCCGGGGCGGATTTTTTCTGAGGGGGGCGAGCTGGTTTTCCGGCGTGGTTTCGCAGTTCACCGGGGTGACCCCTTCGGCGGGGAAGGCCTCCAGTTCGGCGAAAAGGGCGGGGCCGGCGCCGTCGTCCAGAAGGATGGGGCTGCCGATGCACCACAGTATTGTCTGGTTCATGGGTTTTCACGCTCCTTGCACGTCCGCGGGGCGGAGTGCGGATCAATTTCGGGGAGGCCGCTGACAGTGGCGAGATCGACTTCAACCATGGTGCGTCACGCCCTCTTCATGATGGCGGGAACGCTGGCGAGCAGGGTTCTCGGCCTGGTCCGGGAGATCGTCACCGCCGCGTGGTTCGGCGCGTCGGGGGTGCTCGATGCCTTCAACGTGGCCTTTACCCTAGCGAACCTCGCCCGGCAGCTTCTTGCCGAGGGAGCCCTTTCGGCTTCCTTCGTTCCCGTCTTTTCCAGGGTCCTGGCCGACAGGGGACGAAAAGCGGCGGAAGGACTTGCCCGCCAGGCCTTTACCGTGCTCCTGGCGGCCACGGGTCTGGCCGTTCTGGCCGGCATCGTTCTGTCGCCTCTCCTGGTGGGCATTATGGCCCCGGGATTCGATCCTGTCAAAACGTCCCTTGCGGTGTCCCTCACCCGGTGGATGTTCCCCTTCCTTCTGTTCGTCTCTCTGGCGGCCCTCGCCATGGGCGTGCTGAACAGCATGGGCTCCTTCCTGGTCCCGGCCCTGGCGCCCGCCCTGAGCAACCTTGTCTACATCGCCCTGGTGCTTCTGGTCGCTTCTCCCTGGGGAGTGTGGGGCCTCGCGGCGGCCGTCCTCGCCGGGGGAGCGTGCCAGTTCGCCCTGCAGTGGGGGTGGACGGGAAAGATGGGAGTCTCCCTTCTTCCCGCAAAGCCCGACCTCCGCGACCCGGACCTGCGGAGGATGCTCTCCCTGTTCCTTCCCTATGCCGCCGGACTCTCCCTCAACCAGGTCAACCCTGTGCTCAGCAGGATGCTCGCCTCTTTTCTGCAGGAGGGGGCCATCTCGGTGCTGAACTATGCGAACCGGGTCATCCAGCTTCCCCTGGGGCTGTTCGTCATCGCGGTCTCCCAGGCGGTGCTTCCCCAGCTTTCCCGGTGTTCCGCCGACAGCGTGGACGAATTCCGGGAGATCATGAGGGATTCTCTCCGGTTTGCCCTGTTCGTGGTGCTTCCGGTCACCCTCGGGATGACCCTGGTTTCCAGGGAAATCGTCCACCTTCTTTTCTTCCGGGGCGCTTTCGGGACGTGGGCATGGGAGGGAACGGCCCATTCCCTGGCCATGTATTCCGTCGGCCTCCCGGGCATGGCGTGTTCCACCGTGGTCATGAGGGGGCTCTATGCCCGCAGCCTTCCCAGGCAGGCACTGTGGGTCACCCTGACGAGCGTGGCCGCCACGGCCCTGTTCTCCCTGATCCTCATGAAGCCCATGTCTTTCGGAGGGCTTGCCCTGGCCACCTCCCTCTCCTTCACCCTTTCAGGGTGGGTGGGGGTGAGGCTGCTCTCCAGGAACCTGGGGACCGGCCTCGGTGTTTTTTCTCTTTCATGGGCCGGAAAAATGGCTGCCTCTCTGGCGGTGACCGCGGGGGTAGTCTTCGTGTACACTATTGGAATGCCCTATCCGGCGGAGGGAAGTCTTTCTCTCCGGGGGGCGTGGCTCGGAGGCATCTTCCTGGCCTCCTGCGCCGCCTACGGGGTGAGCACCGGAGTGATGCGCTTCCAGGAATGGGGCTGGCTTCGGGGCGCCCTGGCCCGGAAAAAGGGCGGCAGAGAACCGAAACGATCTGACGGGGAGGAATGAACCATGAAATTGAGAAAAATCGCGGCTCTTCTGTTTCTGTTGATTTTCGCCGTCGCCGGAGCCGCCGGCGCTCAGGATACGGAACGGCTTCTGGATCAGCGGACGGCAAACCTGTGGTTCGAAGGGGAGGCCCTTGGAGATCTCATCATCGGCGCCAGGGCCCAGTTCGCCTTCATTTACGTGGACGGGAAGCTCGTCGAGTCGGCCTGGTCCGACCCCATGGCCCCCGAATGGCTGAAAAACAACACCAGCTTCTACGGAGGCAAGGAAACCAGGAAGAAGGCCATGTTCATCATCCGGGTCCGGACGGTGAAGAACCTCACCCTCGACCATTCCATGATATCCATCGGCTCCCACGTGCTCACTCCGGCGGACGTGCTGACCAACCGGCACTTCGTCCCTGTGGGCGAGCTGCCCCCCGACCTGACGGCGGAGTTTGCCGTGGCCGTTCCCGCGGCGGCGGTGAAGGGGAAGACGGTGCGTTTCGCCGTGGGGGATTACGCCACGGAGCTGGAGCTGCCGAAGAGATGAGCTCACCGGAGCGGGAATTCCTCACCCTCGGAATCGAGAGCAGCTGCGACGACTCCGCCGTGGCCGTTCTTCGGGGCCAAAGGGACGTGGCCGCCGAGCTGCTCTCGAGCCAGGTGGAATCCCACGCCCCCTATGGAGGAGTCATTCCGGAATTTGCCGCGAGGATGCACCTCGAGGCTTTTCTCCCCCTCACGGAGGAAGTGCTCCGGAGGGCCGCCGTAAGGGAGCCGGCGAAGGAGATCGGTCTTATCGCCGTGACCGCCGGGCCTGGGCTCATGGGATCCCTCCTCGTGGGGGTCATGGCCGCCAAGGCCCTCTCCCTTGCGTGGAACGTGCCCCTCGTCGCAGTGAACCATCTCGAAGGGCACATGTTCGCCAACGTGGTTTCCTTCCCCGAACTGGCCCCTCCCTTTCTCTGCATGATCGTCTCCGGAGGCCACACGGAGATCGTCCTTGCTGAGGATTTCGGCAGGTATGTTTTCCTTGGCGGAACGAGGGACGACGCCGCCGGGGAAGCCTACGACAAGGTCGCCAAGGTCCTCGGCCTGCCCTATCCCGGAGGTCCCGCCGTGGATCGTCTCGCCGCTTCCGGCAATCCCGGGGCCTTCGATTTTCCCGTTCCCATGAGGGGAAGTTCGGCAGGGATCGTGTTCAGCTTCAGCGGCCTGAAGACCGCGGCGGTGACGGAAATCGGCCGCCTGCGGGCCGAAGGGAAAACGGTCCCGGTGGAGGACATCTGCGCTTCCTTCCAGAGAGCCGTGGTGGATTCCCTGGTGGGCAAGCTCGCCCTGGCGGTGAAGCGGACCGGTGTGAAAACCGTTGCCCTTTCCGGAGGGGTTGCCGCCAACAGCGCCCTGAGGGCGGCGCTGAAGGAGCAAAGAGGATGGAACGTCTTTCTGCCCCCCGTGAACCGCTGCACCGATAATGCCGTGATGATAGCCGCCGCAGGCTGCAGCGCCTATCTGCGGGGCGTCCGGACGCCCATCGACTTTGCTCCCGATCCTTCGTGGGAGCTCTGGTGAAGCATCTTTAAGCTAAAAAACTCGATAAATCGAAGAAAACAGGAGCAATAACGATATATTCGCCCATAATTCCCCATATTTCCCCTCTCCCGGTGTTGAGATTCCACCTCTTCATCCGTAATATCTATTCCGGTCATTTAGCACTCGCTTCGAATGAGTGCTAGCATTTTGTAAAACATTCTTAGGAGGGATTTGTACCATGAATCTGAAACCGCTTGGAGACAGGATCGTAGTCAAGGTCGTCAACCATGAGGAAAAGACCAGGGGCGGCATCGTTCTTCCCGACACCGCCAAGGAAAAGCCCACCGAGGGCGAAGTCATCGCCGTCGGCACCGGCAAGGTTCTCGAGAACGGCCAGAAGCTTCCCCTTGAGGTGAAAGTCGGCGACAGGATCATCTTCAGCAAGTATGCCGGCACCGAAGTGAAGCTTGACGGCGATGAGTACGTCATTTTCAGCGAGCGGGACGTGCTCGCCATCATCGAGAAGTAGTTCCATCTTCCAGAGGAGGTAGAAAATAATGGCTAAGATTCTTATTTTCGGAGAAGAAGCCCGCCGCGCGATGCTCCGCGGTATCGATAAAGTTGCCGACACCGTGGGTGTCACCCTCGGCCCCAAGGGCCGGAACGTGGTTCTCGAGAAGAAGTTCGGTTCTCCCACCATCACCAATGACGGCGTGACCATCGCCAAGGAGATCGAACTCGAGGACGTGTACGAGAACACCGGCGCCCAGCTGGTGAAGGAAGTCGCCTCCAAGACCAACGACATCGCCGGAGACGGCACCACCACCGCCACCGTTTTCGCCCGGGCCATCATCGCCGAGGGAATGAAGAACGTGGCAGCCGGAGCCAACGGCATGCTTATGCGCTCCGGCATCGAGCGGGCCATCGACCTCGTGGTCGACGAGCTCAAGAAAAAGGCCATTTCCGTGAAGAACCGGGACAAGATCGCCCAGGTCGCTTCCATCTCCGCCAATGACAAGGGCGTGGGCCAGCTCATCGCCGAAGCCATGGACAAGGTCGGCGAGGACGGCGTCATCACCGTCGAGGACAGCCAGACCGTGGGCACCACCCTTGAAATGGTGGAAGGCCTCCAGTTCGACAAGGGCTACATCAGCCCCTACATGGTCACCGATCCCGAGAGGATGGAAGTCTCCCTTGACGACGCCTACATCCTTATCCACGACGGCAAGATCAGCAACATCAAGGACCTCCTTCCCACCCTCGAGAAGGTCGTCCAGACCGGCAAGCCCCTGCTCATCATCGCCGAGGACGTGGAAGGCGAAGCCCTTGCCACCCTCGTGGTGAACAAGCTGCGCGGCGTCATGCAGGTCGCTGCCGTGAAGGCCCCCGGATTCGGCGACCGCCGCAAGGCCATGCTCCAGGACATCGCCATCGTCACCGGCGGCCAGGTCGTCAGCGAAGAGATCGGCATCAAGCTTGACAGCACAGAACTCTCCATGCTCGGCAAGGCCAAGAAGGTCCGCATCACCAAGGAAGAGACCACCATCGTGGAAGGCGCCGGCAATTCCGAGGAAATCCGGAAGCGCGCCGCCCAGATCAAGAAGGAGATCGAGGACTCCAGCTCCGAGTACGACAAGGAAAAGCTCCAGGAGCGCCTTGCCAAGCTCGTCGGCGGTGTGGCCGTGATCCAGGTCGGTTCCGCCACCGAGACCGAGCAGAAGGAACTGAAGCACCGCATCGAGGACGCCCTCAACGCCACCCGCGCCGCTGTCGAGGAAGGCATCGTGGCCGGCGGCGGAGTCGCTCCCGTGAGCTGCATCGACGCCCTCGAGAAGTTTGTCGCCACCCTTGCAGGCGACGAGCGCACCGGCGCCACCATCGTCCTGAAGGCTCTCACCTCTCCCCTGCACCTCATCGCCGAGAACGCCGGCTTCCAGGGCGACGTGGTCGTCGAGAAGGTCCGCGGCCTGAAGGCCGGGCACGGACTGAACGCCGCCACCGGAGATTACGTTGACATGATCGAGGCCGGCATCATCGACCCCGTGAAGGTTACCCGGAGCGCCCTCCAGAACGCGGGTTCCATCGCCGCCATGGTCCTCACCACCGAGGCCATCGTCGCCGACAAGCCCGAGAAGAAGGAACCCGCCATGCCCAGGGGCGGAATGGGCGGCATGGAGGATATGTACTAGAATCCATCCCCCCGCGGGAAGGAAGAAATGGTATAGTGAAGCCTCCCGGAGCAATCCGGGAGGCTTTTCCATTCCTTCATGGAAAGGGTGTGGCGTTCATGAAAGAACCGGCAGCGGACGGAGGTTCCGGAATGACAGCCCGGGAGGGAGGCAGACAGGCCCTTCCGTTTTTCGGCATTCTGGCGGCGGTGGCTTCCCTGGCCCTTGCCGTGGTCTTTCCCCTGATCAAGCCCCTCGCATGGTCGGTGCTCCTTTCCTTTTCAATCTATCCACTGTTTATGAAAATGAAGGAGGGGCCGTTCCGGAGGCGGTCCGACAATTTTTCCGCCGCTGCCGCCACCGGGATGATCGTCCTTTTCGCCGTCCTTCCCTGTATCATTGTCGTCGTCCTGGCCCTGCGGGAAGGCGTCCGCCTCCACGGATTCGTCCTCGAGGTGCTGGCAGCCATGGAATCTACAGGTGAGGGAGCTCTCGCCACTCTCCTTCCGGAATGGCTCGTGGAGCATATCCGCCCGTGGATGGTCCGGTATCCGGCGATCCGGGGGTGGGTTCGGGAGACGGCGGCCCGGGGCGCCGTGGAAGCGGTGTCGGCGGCGGGAGACGCGGCGCTGTTTCTCTACTACGTTTCCATCATCACCGTTTCCTGCTTTTTTCTTCTCCGGGACGGAAAGTACATCGTCTCCTACCTGCGGGAAATCGTCCCCCTCCCATCCGGTCAGGCTGCGGCCTTTTTCGACCGGGGAAAGGGGACTCTCCAGGCGGTGGTGTACGGTGTCCTGCTCACGGCCCTGGTGCAGGGGGCGGCTGGTGGACTCGGGTGGCTCATCGCCGGCCTGCCCAACCCGGTGCTCTTCGGCGCCCTCATGACGTTTTTTGCCCTGATTCCCTTCCTCGGGACCGCCTTTGTCTGGCTTCCCGGCGCTGCATACCTTCTGGCGGTTTCGGACTGGACCGGCGGCCTCATTCTGCTTGGATGGGGCGTTCTGGTGGTGGGGACCATCGGCCGGGTATTGAAGGCCCTTTTCATTTCCGGCGGAGGAAAGATCCACTTCTTCGTGGTCTTTGTGGGCATCGTGGGCGGTCTTGCCGCCTGGGGGATTCTCGGCCTTTTCATCGGGCCGCCCGTGATGAGCCTCTTTCTTTTTCTTCTTGAAAATTACAGGATCATGCGAAAGACCCGGAATCTGCAGCAGGAGGCCCATGCCGGAGCGGATATGGCCTCTTCCGGTGCCGGGGTGTATGATCAGGAAAACTGACGTTCCCGGAGGAAGGCATGAACGAACGGACCCGGAAGCTCGTTGACTGTTTTTTTGCTGAAAACCCCGGCCTGGAACCTGTTAGGGATCAGGTGCTCGAGGCTGCCCATGTGCTGGTCCGCCGATTTTTGGAGGGCGGCACGCTTCTTGTCTGCGGCAACGGGGGAAGCTGTGCCGACAGTGACCATATCGTAGGGGAGCTCATGAAGGGCTTCCTCCTGAAGCGCCCCCTGCCGCCGGCGGAGCGGGAACTCTTCGGCTCCCTCTTCGGCCCGGAAGGCACGGCTCTGGCGGATAAGCTCCAGGGAGCTCTGCCCGCCATATCCCTCTGCAGCCAGCAGGCTCTCGTGACGGCGGTGGCCAACGACGGCGATTACGGCCTCGTATTTGCCCAGCAGGTCATGGGGTACGCCGGCCCGGGAGACGTGGTGCTGGGCATTTCCACGTCGGGGAACGCCCGGAATGTGAAATGGGCCCTCATGGCGGCGAAGGCGAGGGGCGCCTTTTCCATGGCCCTTACCGGCGAAGGGGGAGGGGCGCTGAGGGATGCGGCGGACCTGTGGATTCCCGTCCCGGACGGACGGACATTCAGGATCCAGGAGCTTCATGGGGCCGTCTATCATTTTCTCTGCGCCTTCGCCGAATCGGAGATGTTTCCGGAATGACGGAACACGGAGCGCCTTTTCTGCTGCTTCCGGCGTACAAGGACTACCTGTGGGGCGGAAACAGGCTGGCCTCCCTCTTCGGAAAGAGAGGGGGCCCGGAACGGATCGCCGAGAGCTGGGAACTGTCCGCCCATCCTGACGGTGAATCGGTGATCGCCGGCGGACCGTTCCGCGGGCAGACCCTGACGGCCTTTCTGGAAAGCCACCCCGGGGCGGCCGGGACGGCAGTGCCGGCGGGGAGGGGATTCCCTCTGCTCGTGAAGCTCATCGACGCCGCCCGGAACCTTTCCGTACAGGTCCATCCCGATGAAGACTACGCCCGCCGGACGGAGGGAGGACGGGGAAAGACGGAGATGTGGTATATCCTCCGGAGCGATCCCGGCGCTTTCCTCTACTGCGGCTTTTCCCGCCCGGTGACGAGGGGGGAAGTGGAACGGCGCATCCGGGAGGGCACTCTGCCGGAAGTCCTTCGTTCCGTCCCCGTGGAGCCGGGAGGTGTTTTCTTCATCCCGGCGGGAACGATCCACGCCATAGGGGAAGGCATCGTCCTCGCGGAGGTACAGGAGAGCTCCAACATTACCTATAGGGTCTTCGATTACGGCAGGGCCGGGGAGGACGGACGGCCCAGGCCCCTCCACATCGGGAAGGCCCTGGATGTCCTTCGCATGGATGAAGGCTGCCCTCCGCCCCCGGGGGGGGAAGGGGAGTTCCGTTTCGTTCCCGGAGGGAAGCTTCGCCTCCTGTGCTCCTGCCCATCCTTCACCTGCAGCGTGCTGGAACTGAACGGGCGTTTTTCGCAAAAAGTGGGGGACGAGTTCTTTCTTTCCCTGCTCTGTCTCGACGGAAAAGCCCGTCTCTCATCGTCCGGAGGCGGACTGGGGATCGGCACGGGGGACAGCGCCTTCGTCCCTGCCGGGCGAAGAGACATTGTCCTTGAAGGAACGGGTCACTTTCTGCTTACATTCCCCGGCAGGCCGGAGTAATGTTACTTGCCCGGAGATTCAGCTCAATGTTCCCTTCTGTGGAACGAAGAAGGGCTTTCTGATAAGATACCTGTGCTATACACCCCATTGATTCGGGAGGAATGGTTTTTTGGACAACATCGTCATTCTTGATTGCGGTTCCCAGTTCACCCAGCTCATCGCCCGCAGGGTCAGGGAGCTGAAGGTGCACAGCGAAATCCTTCCCTGGGATGTTTCCCTGGGTGAGATCGAAAGCCGCAGACCGAGGGGCGTCATCATCTCGGGAGGCCCCATGAGCGTCACCGACGAGGACGCCCCCGCCTTGCCGGAAGGACTGTTCTCCCTGGAAGTGCCCGTGCTGGGCGTCTGTTACGGAATGCAGCTTGTCACCAGCATGATGGGAGGCAGGGTCACATCGGGAAAGGCGAGGGAGTACGGCCGCACTGAAATTTCCGTTTCCGGAGAATCCCTTCTCTTCGAGGGAGTGCCGTCCTCTTTCGAGGTCTGGATGAGCCACGGCGACCACATCGATGCCCTCGCCCCCGGCTTCCGTCTGGTCGCCGAGACGTCGAAGGGCGTTCCGGCGGCCATGGAGAATCCCGAAAAGGGCATCTGGGGTCTCCAGTTCCACCCCGAAGTGGTCCATACCCGTTTCGGCACCGAAATCCTCTCCAATTTCCTGTTCAAGGTCTGCTCCTGCTCCCCTGACTGGGACCTGGGGAACTGGATCGATATCATGGTGGAGGAGATCCGGCAGAAGACCGGCGATGACCGGGTGATCTGCGGCCTGTCGGGCGGCGTGGATTCGTCGGTGGCGGCTGTTCTTACGGCCAGGGCCATCGGCGACAGGCTCGACTGCATTTTCGTGAACAACGGCCTGCTCCGCCTCGGCGAGGCCGAGGAAGTGCTGGAGCAGTACAAACAGCTCAGTCTCAAGGTCCACTACGTGGATGCATCGAAAACGTTCCTTTCAGCTCTCGCCGGCGTGACCGATCCCGAGCGGAAGCGGAAGATCATCGGCGAAACCTTCATCCGCGTATTCGAAAAGGAGGCTGCCCGGTTCGAGGACGCGGCATGGCTCCTCCAGGGGACCCTGTATCCGGACGTCATCGAGAGCGGCCACAAGGGAAAGAACGCCTCGGTCATCAAGAGCCATCACAACGTGGGGGGTCTGCCGGAGGACATGAAGCTTAAGGTCCTCGAACCCCTCCGGGACCTCTTCAAGGACGAGGTCCGGTCCACGGGCCGCCTTCTCGGCGTGCCGGAGGCCATCGTCTCCAGGCAGCCCTTCCCCGGCCCCGGGCTTGCGGTGAGGTGCCTCGGCGAGATCGACGAGACGAGACTGGATACTCTCCGCCGCGCTGATGCCATCTTCCGGGAGGAGATCGTCTCCTGGGAGGGGTATCCGTCCATCTGGCAGGCCTTCGCCGTCCTCCTTCCCGTAAAGACCGTTGGGGTCATGGGAGATTCCAGGACCTACTCGGAAGTGGCCGTCCTCCGGGCGGTGGAGTCCCACGACGGAATGACCGCCGACTGGGTCCGGGTGCCCTACGACATTCTCGACCGGACAGCGCGCCGGATCTGCAACGAGGTGAAGGGAGTGAACCGGGTGGCCCTCGACGTGACGAGCAAGCCGCCCTCCACCATAGAATGGGAGTAGGATGAACAGGGGAAGGGCACTGAACGATAGGTACCGGCAGAAAGGGAAGGAATGGTTTCATGCCGCTTCTGATCGCTGTTTCCGGTTTTAAGGACGGGGGAAAGACCACCCTTGCCCTTGCGCTGCTGCGGGAAATTCTTTCCGCCGGTTTGAGCGCCGGTTTTGTGAAACATACCGAGAAAAACGTCCTTTCCCCGGAGGAGACCGATACGGGCAGGGCTTCCGCTCTGGGAGTTTCCTCACTGTACTGGGGCGGGGACGGTGCCGTCCTTGAAGCGGGTGCCGGAGAAATCTCCAGGGAGAAGATACTGGAGTTCTTTCCCGGCAAGGACGTCGTGATCGTGGAGGGGGCCAAATACATCCCCCTCCCCAGGATCTGGGCGGGTTCCCCGGAAGAACTGCCGCCCGACGTGAAAGGCGTGTTCGCCTTTTTCGACCGCACCGGCGCGGGCGGTGACGGAAGCCGCATTTTCGTGCCGGGAACGGAGAAGCAGCTCGCGGCGAGGATTATCGAAATGTACGAAAAAGCCGAGGGAGACCAGCCTGCCTCCCTGTACGTGCAGGGAAAGCAGATCCCCCTGAAAGCCTTTGTTTCGGGGATGATCGCAGGATGTCTCGCCGGGCTCGTCCTTCCCCTGAAGGGAGTGAACTCGCTGAAAGGAGGGGCTGAAATCTACCTGAAACGGCGGAAATAAGCCTTTTTTTGGCAATCCATGCTTGTTTTTTGTATTTTTACTCCCTATAATTGCTGTCGCAGCGGGCTTTGTCCATTTTTTTCGTAATTTGTGGACGCTAGTCTCATCATAACGAGGAGGTAGTGGAAATGGACTTTTTGTTGTTGTTGATCGTCGGCATCACGGGAATCGCCGCCCTTGCTTTCGCCTTCATTTCCTATGTGCGCATCGACATGTTCAGGGTTGATAACGAAAGGGTCTCCGAGCTTTCACACATTATTCACAGGGGGGCAATGGCCTTCCTGTACAGGGAATACAAATGGCTTCTTCCCTTCCTGCTTATCGTGGGAGTGCTGCTCTGGATCAAGATCGGCGGAGCGGCCGGATTCTCCTTCATCATCGGCGGACTCTGCAGCGCCGCGGCCGGCTACGCAGGCATGGTGGTCGCCACCAAGTCCAACGGCAAGACGGCCTTCGCCGCCACCAGGGGCATGAACGAGGCCCTCACCATGGCCTTCAAGGGAGGCAGCGTCATGGGCATGTCCGTGGTGGGCATCGGCGTCCTGGGCATCCTGTTCTGCTACGCCCTCTTCGAAGATCCCACGCTCATCACCAGCTTCGGCATGGGAGCCAGCTCCATCGCTCTCTTCGCCCGTGTGGGCGGCGGAATCTACACCAAGGCCGCCGACGTGGGAGCCGACCTGGTGGGCAAAGTCGAGGCGGGCATCCCCGAGGACGACCCCCGGAATCCTGCGGTCATCGCCGACAACGTGGGCGACAACGTGGGCGACATCGCCGGAATGGGCGCCGACCTGTTCGAGTCCTACGTGAACTCCATCATCGCCGCCATGGCCATCGGCCTGGCCGTGTTCGGATCGAAGGGCGTGGTCTTTCCCCTCGTCCTGGCCGCCGTGGGCATTCTCTCCGCCATCGCCGGAACCACCTTCGTCAAGGTGAAGGACGGCGGAAGCGCTTCCGTGGCCCTCCGGACCGGAACCTTCGTCACGGGCGGCATCATGATCGGCGGCGCCTTCCTCGTCACCCTCGCCATGTTCAGGGAATTCGCCCTCTTCTGGTCCGTCGTCTCGGGTGTGGGCGTGGGCGTGCTCATCGGCTTCGTCACCGAGATCTATACCTCCGGCGACTACGCCTCCGTGAAGCACATCGCCGAGTCCTCCAAGACGGGCCCCGCAACGGTCATCCTCGCCGGCATGGCGGTGGGCATGAAGTCCACCGTGATTCCGGTGCTCCTCATCTGTGCCGCCACGCTTATCAGCTACTACTTCAGCGGCCTCTACGGCATCGCCTGCGCCGCCGTGGGCATGCTCTCCATCACCGGGATGGCCCTGAGCGTTGACGCCTACGGGCCCATCGCCGACAACGCGGGCGGCATCGCCGAGATGAGCCACCTGCCCAAGGAAGTCCGCAAGATCACCGACAAGCTTGACGCCATCGGCAACACCACCGCCGCCATGGGCAAGGGACTTGCCATCGGCTCGGCCGCCCTCACGGCCCTCGCCCTGTTCGCCGCCTACGCCCATTCGGTGAAGCTCACCGCCATCGACCTCAACGACCCGAAGGTCATGGTGGGTCTCTTCCTCGGCGGAATGCTTCCCTTCCTGTTCAGCTCCATGTCCATCCAGGCCGTGGGCCGTGCGGCGGAAGCCATGATCGACGAAGTGCGCCGCCAGTTCAAGGAAATCCCCGGAATCATGGAGGGCACCGGCAAGCCCGAGTATGAGAAGTGCGTGGACATTTCCACTGCAGCGGCCCTGAAGGAAATGATCATCCCCGGCCTGCTCGCCGTCCTCTCTCCCGTGGTGGTAGGCTTCGTTCTCGGCGCCCAGGCCCTCGGCGGGCTTCTCGGCGGCTCCATCGTCACCGGCGTGATGCTGGCCATCTTTATGTCCAACGCAGGCGGCGCATGGGATAACGCCAAGAAGTACATCGAGGAAGGCAACTTCGGCGGCAAGGGTACCCCCGAGCATGCCGCGGCAGTGGTGGGCGATACGGTGGGCGACCCCTTCAAGGACACCGCCGGCCCCAGCCTGAACATCCTCATCAAGCTTATGTCAGTCGTAGCCCTTGTTCTCGCGCCCCTTTTCGTATAAGGGCGAAAGAAGAGTACAATACTGGGGGGAGGGGAAACCTTCCCCCCGAATTTTTTGGTTTTAGGAGGATCAGGGTGCAGTCAGACGACGTCCGCATTATCAAGGAACGACTCGATATCGTGGAAGTGATAGGGGATCATGTCCGGCTGAAGAAAGCCGGGGCGAATTTCATCGGCCTCTGCCCCTTTCACGAGGAGAAGACCCCGTCCTTCACAGTCTCCCCCTCCCGGCAGACCTTCCACTGCTTCGGCTGCGGCCAGGGGGGCGATATCTTCACCTTCGTCATGGAGAAAGAGAGCCTCGGCTTCAGGGAAGCCCTGGAGGTCCTTGCCTCGAGGGCGGGAGTAACTCTTTCCGCCGCCAGGGGAGGGGAGAAAAGGGACCGGAGCCTCTCGGACATCATGGAGATGGCCTGCTCCCATTACCGGAACCTTCTCCGGGGCCCTGAGGGTGAGGCCGCCCGGGCCTACCTTGGAAGGAGAAACCTGCCCCCTGAAACCTGGGAGAGCTTTGAGCTCGGGTGGGCGCCCTCATCATGGGACTCCCTCTGGAACAGCCTGTTCCGGCAGGGCGTACAGCCGAAGGAGGCCCTGGACGCGGGACTCGTCCTGGAAGGGAAGGGGGGGCTCTACGACCGGTTCCGGGGCAGGGTGATCTTTCCGGTGAGGGATATTGCCGGACGGCTCCTCGCCTTCGGAGGACGGCTCATCGACGGCGAAGGGGCCAAGTACATCAACAGCCCGGAGGGAACCCTCTACAGCAAGAGGAAAAACCTCTACCTCCTGCACCGTGCGAAGGAAGCTGCCCGGGCCTCGGGCCGCCTGATCCTCGTGGAAGGCTACATGGACGCCATACGGCTTCACCTCGGCGGCTTCGGGGAAACCGCCGCCTCCCTTGGAACGGCCCTCACAGAAGACCAGGCGGCGCTCATCCGCAGGCTTGCGGACAGGTGCTGCATCTGCTACGACTCCGACCTCGCGGGGCAGGAGGCGGCCATGAGGGGGATGTACGTGCTCCAGAAGGCGGGGCTGGACGTTCGGGTCGTGGAGCTCCCAAGCGGAAAAGACCCCGACGATCTTCTCTCCCTTCCCGAGGGAAAGGATCTCTTCGGGAAGGCCCTCGAGTCCGCCAGGCCCCTGATTCTCCATCACGTATATCTTCGGGGGGAGATGCTCCGTTCCCCGGACAAGCGCCGCAAAGCCACGGACGAAATTCTCTCGGGGCTGGGCAGCCTGTCCCCGGTGGACGTTGCCCCCTACCTGCCGAGGGTCGCCTCCGCCATGGGCATTTTCCCCCATGAACTCAGCGGCCTCCTGGAGGACTACCGGAAAAAAGGAGGGAACCGGGAACCATCCGCCCCGGCGAAGGAAAAGCCCGCCCCGTCCGGAAAGGAAGACGAAGGAAACGAAGTGGAGGCCGCCGTCTGTGCCCTTCTGTGGAAGGACGACCATATCCGCAGGACCGCCGATGAAATGAAGATTCTTTCCCTTCTCGAGGACGAACGGTTCCAGACCGTGGCCGCCGCTCTTCTTTCCGCTCCGTCGAGGGAGGATGTGGAGTCCCGCTGGCATTCCCTCGGGGAGACCTTTCCCCTCCGGGCCATCGCCCGGGGAGGGGAGTGGTGCGAAGGCCTCGGGGAAGCCCGGGCGGCATGGGACGTGGTCCTGGACATTCTCGCCAGGAGGAAGGCCCGGCGGGAGTATGAGCACATTCGGGAAAAACTCTCCCGGGGAGAGGCGGGCAGGGAAGATCTCCTGCGGTTCCAGGAGGTGGCCCTGATCCTGAAGAGCAGTCCCAGGGAAAAGGGAAAATGACTTTGTGAAAGAATTGAAAAATAAGGATGAGGTTTGATATACTTTTCGTTGGTTTCAAAACCGGAGGAAGAAGAATCATGAGACTGGACAAATATCTGAAACTTGCCCGCCTCGTCAAGAGGCGCACCGTAGCGCAGGAAATGGTCACCCTCGGAGCTGTGAGGATCAACGGCAGGCAGTGCAAGCCTGCTGCCGTGATCCGGGCCGGGGACGTTCTCGACATTGCCTACCCGTCGAGGATCCTGACCGTGGAGGTTCTCTGCGACGAAGAAAACGCGCTGAAGCGGTGTGCTCCCGGAGGGGCCTACGGCATCCGGGAGGAGCGGCGGGCGGACCCGGCGGAGAAACCGTGGTAGCGGAAGAAAATCATCCCCTGTACGGATGAGAATGGAACTGAAAAAGGAGCTGAGATCGATGAGCAGTATTATTGGAGTGCACGGAAGAGAAATAATCGACTCCCGGGGAAACCCCACGGTGGAAGTGGAGGTCTGGCTTGACAGCGGAGCCTCGGGAAGGGCTGCCGTTCCCTCCGGTGCGTCCACCGGAACCTACGAGGCGGTGGAGCTTCGGGACGGCGGTCCCAGGTACAACGGCAAGGGGGTTCTGAAGGCCGTGAACGGGGTCAACGAGAAGATCGCCCCCGAGATCATGGGCTTTGACGCCGATGACCAGGCGGAACTCGATGCGGCGCTCATGGAGCTTGACGGAACGCCGAACAAGGGCGAACTCGGCGCCAACGCCATTCTCGGCGTGTCCCTCGCGACAGCCAGGGCGGCGGCGGATGACCACGACATGCCCCTGTGGGCATGGATCGGCGGCCTCGGGCCCTTCTCCCTCCCCACGCCCATGATGAACGTGATCAACGGCGGAGCCCACGCTGACAACAACGTGGACATCCAGGAGTTCATGATCGTCCCCCACGGGGCCGAGACCTTTGCCGAGGCCCTCCGCATGGGGGTGGAGACCTACCATTCCCTGAAGAAGACGGTAAACGCCAGGGGCTACAGCACCGCCATCGGCGACGAGGGCGGATTCGCCCCCGATCTGAAGAGCAACCGGGAGGCCATCGACCTCATCCTCGAGGCGGTGGAGA
Organism: Aminivibrio pyruvatiphilus; assembly: GCF_004366815.1. NCBI lineage: Bacteria > Thermotogati > Synergistota > Synergistia > Synergistales > Aminobacteriaceae > Aminivibrio > Aminivibrio pyruvatiphilus. The sequence continues at coordinate 75,495 of NZ_SORI01000009.1, forward strand.
AGGCCGGGTACGCCCCCGGCAAGGACGTGAGCCTGGCCCTCGACCCCGCCGCCTCCGAGTTCTTCAAGGATGGCAAGTACCATTTCGCCGGAGAGAACAAGGTGTTCTCCGCAGAGGAGATGGTGGATTACTGGGAGGAACTCTGCCGGGACTATCCCATCCTCTCCATCGAGGACGGAATGGCGGAGGACGACTGGTCCGGATGGGCCGTCATGACCTCCAGGCTCGGGAAGAAGATTCAGATCGTCGGCGACGACCTGTTCGTCACCAACCCCGAAAAGCTCTCCAGGGGCATTGAGGAAGGGGTCGCCAACGCGGTTCTCATCAAGCTGAACCAGATCGGCACTCTCTCCGAGACACTCAACGTCATCGCCCTCGCCAAGCGGTACGGATACGGCACCATCATCTCCCACCGCTCCGGCGAGACGGACGACTCCTTCATCAGTGACCTTTCCGTCGCCACCGGTGCAGGCCAGATCAAGACAGGAGCCCCGGCGCGGATCGACAGGGTCGCCAAGTACAACCAGCTCCTGCGCATTGCCGAAGACCTGGAGCGGGCGCCCTATGCCCGGCTTTCCCAGTTCCGGGGTAACCCCTACAGATAATACCTACGAAGGAGGAAACGTGATGAAAAAAATCATTTCCACCACGGCGGCCCCGGCGGCCGTCGGACCCTACAGTCAGGCTGTAAGGGCAGGGAATTTTCTTTTCTGCTCGGGACAGATTCCCATCGATCCCGCCACGGGGAATTTTGTTGAGGGCGGCGTGGAGCAGCAGGCGGAGCAGGTCCTTAAGAATGTCAGGGCGGTTCTCGAGGGGGCCGGCTACACCCTTTCCGACGTGATCAAGGCCACCGTTTTCGCAACAAGCATGGGCGATTTTGCCGTGGTCAACGGCGTATACGCACGACACTTCGACAAGGAGCCGCCCGCGAGGTCCTTCGTGGAAGTCAGCGCCCTTCCCAAGGGCGCCCTCGTGGAAATAGAAGTCGTCGCCTGGAAGGAATAGCTTCCGGGGCGGAGAACGTCTCCGCCCCTTCACCATCCCACTGAAGGAAGTGCGGAAATGAAGATAGCTGAACCCACAGTTGAACGGCTTGTACAGTATCACCGCCTGCTGGAGCAGCTTGTCGCCGAAGGGCAGAAAGTGGTCTCCTCCCAGGAAATGGGGGAGATGCTGTCCTTCAAGGCCAGCCAGGTGAGAAAGGATCTCTCCTATTTCGGAGAGATCGGCAAAAGAGGCGTCGGCTACCACGTTGACCGTCTCCATAAGCATATCAGCCGCATTCTGGCCTCACCCAGGAAATGGTCCATCGGGCTCGTCGGAGTGGGAAAGCTCGGAGAAGCGCTGCTGGGATACCAGGCCTTCCAGAACGACAAATTTCACATCAGGGCTCTTTTCGACGTGGACACGGACAAGATCGGTACGGAAATCCAGGGCATTCTCTGCTATTCCGTGGATGACATCACGGAAATCGTCCGGGAGAAGGAGATAGAGGTTCTGATTCTCACCGTTCCCGGCGGAGCGGCGCAGCATGTGGCCGACAGGGCGGTCCAGGCGGGAACGGTGAAGGGAATCCTCAACTTTGCCCCGGTGTCCCTTTCAGTCCCGGAGAATGTGCTTCTCGCGGCGGTGGATATTTCGGTGGAGCTCGAGAAGCTGCTTTTCTTTCTCAAGCACAAAGAGGAGTAGTATTTGATAGAATATCATGGTCCCCTTCGGGGCCTTCGAACCAAAATACTTTGAGGAGGCGTTTTTTTCATGGATCAGCAGTGCGGACAGGCAGCAGGAGGAGCTGGAGGACAGGGCAGTCTTATGGGAATGCTTTTCCCCCTCGCGATATTCGTCGTTATCTTCTACTTTTTCATCATCAGGCCCCAGAAGAAGCGGCAGAGAACTCAGGATGAACTTCTCGCGTCCCTTTCCAGGGGAGATCAGATCGTGACCATCGGCGGATTCTTCGCCACCATAAGGGAAGTCAAGGATGACAGCATCGTTGTGGAAATAGCAGACGGAGTGAAAGTCCGTATACTGAAGTCAGCAGTGGCCACCAAGCGCGCGGCCGCCGCCCCCCAGCAGAAGGAATCCGCCCCCAGGGAGGATGCAGGCAAAACGGAAGAGGAGAAAAACTGACCTTTTCCCGGGTGAGGAAAGACACCGGTGCGGAGAGGGTCGCCTCCGGGCGGCCGCTCCGCTTTTTCCGGTCCTTTGATATGCACTAATTTCGCGGAGTGTCCAGGAGGGAAGAATTATGCTCAGAAGAGACCGCTGGCGGCTCGGTTTAGTCGCCATCGTGGTTGTTGCGGCTCTCGTGACGGTGTTTCCCATCTCGGGAAAGATCAACCTAGGGCTTGACCTGAAGGGCGGCGCACACATCGTCCTTCAGGCGAAGGAATCTGAAGACAGCAAGGTGACGGAGGACAGCATCGAAAGGCTGCTCGCCGTCCTGCGGAACAGGGTTGACCAGTACGGCGTGGCCGAACCGGTCATCCAGAGGGAAGGCCGGGATAGGGTCATCGTTGACCTTCCCGGAATTCAGGATCCCGATGCGGCTCTCGAACTCATAGGCAAGACCGCCGAACTTGAGTTCCGGTCTGTTGTCGAGGCCACCGCCACCGTTCCCCCCGGCCCCCAGAGGCCGAACTACGACAGTGACGAGGAGTTCAGGCGGGCGGAGACCCGGTGGAACGAAGCCAGGTCCCAGATTGAGGCGGGCAGGGAAACCCTCGCCAAACGGAGCGGGGAAATCGCCGGGTCCAGGGTGTCCAGGGACGACGAAGGCCGGTACTATCTCCTCGGGCCGGTGCTGGTGGGCGGAAAGGACCTCGTGGACGCCAAAACCCAGTACGACAACCTTGGCCGGGCGGTGGTGGCCCTCACGTTCAGCTCCGAAGGGGCCAAGCTCTTTGACAGGGCAACGGCTGACAACGTGGGACGGCAGATTGCCATTGTCCTTGACGGAGTGGTCATATCCGCTCCCGTAGTCCAGGAGAGGATCACCGGCGGAAATGCCCAGATTTCGGGACGGTTCAGCCCCGCGGAGGCAAGCCGGCTTTCCATCATGCTCCGGGCCGGCGCGCTCCCCATCGCCGTCGAAGTCATAGAGAACAGGTCGGTGGGGCCGAGCCTCGGCGAGGACTCCATCAACTCGGGAATCCGCGCCGGCCTGATCGGCGCCTCCCTTGTGTTCCTCTTCATGCTGCTCTACTACAGGACGCTCGGCATTGCCGCCGACGCGGCCCTCGCAGTGGCTATACTCCTCATCTTCGCGGGCCTCATCTCCCTCAAGGCGACTCTCACCCTTCCCGGAATCGCTGGTATCGTTCTTACCATCGGTATGGCCGTGGACGGTAACGTGCTCATCTATGAACGGATGAAGGAGGAGACACGTGCTGGGAAAACGCCCCTGGCGGCCATCGACGCCGGCTTCAAGAAGGCCCTCGCTACGATCCTTGACTCGAACATCACCACGCTCATTGCGGCGGCCGTGCTGTTCTACTTCGGCAGCGGACCTGTCCGCGGTTTTGCGGTGACCCTCAGCATCGGCATCGTGGCGAGCGTTTTCTGTAACGTACTCGTCACCAGGGCGCTCCTCCAGCACTTCATGGGAGGACGGGGTGCGGCCGGTTCCATGCTGCACCGCTCCTGAGAGGGAGGAAAGACGACCATGAGAACTTTTTTCATCGACTTCATGAAACACAGGAAGGCAGCCCTGATGCTCAGCCTTCTTTGCATCGCGGCGAGCCTCGGGCTCATTTTCGTCAAGGGACTGAACCTCGGCATCGACTTTACCGGGGGGAACGTGGTGCAGGTAGAATTCACACAGCCCACGGCCATCGAGGACATCCGGCAGGTTCTGGCCTCCGTCGGCCAGGGAGGTTCCGTCATCCAGTCCTACAGCGATCGGGGGGTCATCATCCGGATCAGCGCCAATGAAGAAGAGGCGCGCAGGCAGACCGTGGAGTCCCTGCGGTCGAAATTTCCGGGCATGCAGGTCATCCGGCTCGAAAAGGTCGGCCCGGTAGTGGGAGAAGAACTGCGGCAGGAGGCTTTTATCGCCCTGATCCTCGCCCTGGCGGGCATTCTCGCTTACATAACCGTCCGGTTCCAGTTCCGCTTTGCCGTGGTGAGCGTCGCGGCCCTTCTTCACGACGCCGTCATCACCCTGGGGATGTTCAGCCTCACGGGCATGGAGATTTCCTCGTCCTTCATCGCGGCAATTCTCACCATCGTGGGATATTCGCTGAACGACACCATCGTCGTCCTCGACCGCGTCAGGGAGAACTGGAAAAATCTCAGGAGCGCGGGGATAGTGGAACTGCTTAATTCATCCATCAACCAGACCCTTTCCAGGACCATCAACACGTCCGTCACAACCCTGCTTCCCGTCATTGCCCTCTATCTGTGGGGCGGAGAGGTGCTCAGGAGCTTCTCCTTTGCCCTGCTGGTGGGAATCCTGGTGGGTACCTACAGCTCCATTTTCATCGCCTCCGGCCTCCTGGCGGAGTGGTGGAACAAGGTGCCCCAGAAGGGCTGATAATTATCCGCAGTACGGGAGCCCCCTCAGGGGGCTCCTTTTTTTTCGTCTTCGTTTCTGTTGTTTGCGGCCGGGGCTTCAGACGGACACCTAAATCCGCAGCTTTTTCTGGCAGAGGGAGTGTCGCCGGGCACAGCGCCCGGGCCGAGAAACCGACAAGGATGTCGGTTTCAGGTGCAGTTGTCAAGGATGACAATCTGCACCGGCGGCCCAAGCGAGCACCGGTGACGCTCCCCGCTGCCTGCGGATTTAGGGGACAGCCTTTAATGTAGAACAAAGAAATTATGTGTTATACTTGCATAATGCCGATAAGACTACATGATGAAAGGGAGATGAATTCATCGACTGAAAAGGAGGTTGAAACCATGAACACTACAGGAGCCAGCGGCCCCTTCAGATTTATGGAATGCTCTCTTCTGCCCGTGAGTACGGGCCTTCGGGCACAGACTCTCAGAGAACTCCGTTCCGCCGTCCCCGAAATTCCTGACAGTTCCCTCTACTACCATTTCTGGGGCAGAATGCTCCGCCCCCATATCGCCGAATCGGAGTTCAACAACGATTTCGCCTCGTGGGCCGATGGAGGGCTCGGAGACACTGAACTCGCGGAAGCCCTCAGCGCCATCAATCCTGTGAAATGCAAGGATCTCGGGGAACTGCGTTCTATCCTTGAGGATATCCTCGAGTCCCGCATCGACCAGGGGGATTTTGTGACCTGGAAGAAGGCGGACAGGGAATTCTATTTCATTGCCTGCAAAAAGTTCATGTTCGATACGGGGAAGGTTACCTCTTCATTGGAAGATTTTCCCGTGGCGGTCAAAACGGCCAGTCGGCAGAGTTTTTTCCATCACTTCCTCGACGGCCGCCGCCGTTCGCCGGAGGGAAAGGACGACTTTACCCTGTGGCTCGAACAGTTCGGCGACACAACCTTGGAAGTGAGACGGCTTCTCGGCAGGGTGGATTCCTATCTCTTCTCCCTCGGTGAACTGAAGGGGCAGATCGTCTCCATCCTCGAGAAGGGGTTCCGGAAGGGAGGGAAGAAATGATGTCCGACATGCTGAAGCAGTACGGCGAAGTCATCGGCTTCCATGCCATGGACAGCCTTCTGGCCATAGCGGAAAGACTCCGGGGAAAGAAGATCGTCCATGTGAACTCCACAAGGGAAGGAGGCGGAGTGGCGGAAATCCTCTCCTCCATGATCCCCCTGTCCCGGGAGCTCGGGCTTGACGTTTCCTGGGAAGTCATCGAAGGGGACGAACCCTTTTTCTCCTGCACGAAAATGCTGCACAATTCCCTCCAGGGGATGGCGGGAGGCCTTTCCGACGGACAGATCGCCTCCTACACGGAAACAAATCACAGGAACGCCGAAAGGCTGAAGGACTACCTGGAAGAGGCGGACTATGTTTTCATCCACGATCCCCAGCCCGCGGCCCTGCTTGGAATGATGCCCGGACGGAAGGGCAAGTGGATCTGGCGGTGCCATATCGACGTCAGCGCCCCGAACAGGTCCGTGTGGCGGTTCGTGAAAAAGCAGGTTGAAGGGTACGACGCTTCCATCTTCTCTTTGCCCGATTTCGCCCAGCCCCTGCCTCATCCGCAGTTCCTCATTACCCCGAGCATCGATCCCCTGAGCGAGAAGAATATTCCCCTCTCGAAGGCGGAGATGGAGAAGACCTACCGGGAGCTGGGGGTGCCCCGGGACAAGCCCGTCATCCTGCAGGTTTCCCGATTCGACAGGTTCAAGGATCCCCTGGGGGTCATTGAGAGCTACCGAATTGCCAGGGAATACGTGGATATCCGGCTTGTTCTCGCCGGAGGAGGGGCCGCGGACGATCCCGAGTCGGGGGAAGTGCTCTCCGCCGTTCAGGAGGCGGCCGCCGGCGACCCGGACATTTCGGTCCTGGTGCTTCCGCCGGATGCTCACCGATCCATCAACGCCCTCCAGTCCGGTGCGGACGTGGTCGTGCAGAAATCCACCAGGGAAGGTTTCGGCCTCACGGTGAGCGAGGGAATGTGGAAGAGAAAGCCGGTCATCGGCGGCGATGTCGGAGGTATCCGGCTGCAGGTCATCAACCGGTTCAACGGTTTCCGGGTGCGGTCTCCCGAGGGGGCCGCCATCAGGATCCGGTACCTCCTGACCCACCGGTGGAAAAGGGAGAGGATGGGCGTGAACGCCAGGCAGTATGTCCTTGAGAATTTCCTGATTACGGGCCAGCTGCGGAACTACCTGTCTCTTCTCGTGACCCTGGACGGAGGGGAAGGGGAATGGGAGCGCTGGATATAGGGTATCCCGGCCTCGGCCTTTCGGACCTTGAGGGCTTCTTCGATTCCTTCAGCGGGGTCAGCCCGCTCCTTGTGAGCGATTATGACGGTACCCTCGCCCCTTTTCGCAGGGAAAGGGACGAGGCTGTCCCTCCGGAGGAGACGAAGCGCCTGCTCCGGAGGATTGTGGAAACGGGAGGGGAGTTCATTCTGCTCACCGGGAGAGAGGCGTCGGAGGCGGCATCCCTTCTCGGCGTGCCTGCGGAAATATGGGGGTGCCACGGATGGCAGCGCCATTCTCCGGGAGGAGAGACGGCCACCACGCCTCTGTCGGGCGCCGAGGAACAGGCCCTTCGTCTTCTTCCGGACCTGTTCCGCCCCTTTCCTCCCGGCGCAGTGGAAAGAAAACCCGTTTCGGCCGCCCTTCACTGGAGGGAGCGGCCCGATGTACTGGAACAGTACGGGAAGCTGGAGAAGTCCATTCTTGAGAGAGCTTCCGAAGTCGGCCTGGAAAGACTCCCCTTCGACCAGGGCGTTGAGTTCCGCCTTCCGTCATGCACCAAGGGGGAGGCTATGAAACGGATACTGGCGGCCCGAAATTTCAGGGACCCCGTCTGCTATCTCGGGGACGACGTGACGGACGAGGACGCCTTCCGGGTGCTCGGCGGAAGGGGCGTGGGGGTTCTCGTGTCGGTTCTTCCGGCGGCAAGCGCCGCCGGTGTCAGAATCCGCCCGGAGGAAGTCCCGGAATTCCTCCGCAAGTGGCTGGCCGCTCTTGAAACCGGAAGGAGGGGAGCGCCGTGAAACGAAAAGGAAGGCTGCTGGTGGTGTCTAACCGGCTGCCGGTGACCCTCTCCTGTGAAGAGGGGAAGTGGAAAGGGGGCCCCGCTTCGGGAGGGCTGGTCAGCGCCATGAATCCCGTGCTGAAGAACAGGGGGGGATTCTGGGCCGGGTGGCCCGGAACGGGTTCGGGTGCCAGGCTGACCGATATCCGTGACATTCTCGGGCCGGTGTCGGAGGAAAGCGGGTACCGGTTTCTTCCCGTCATGCTCACCGGGGAAGATGTCCATGACTTCTACCACGGGTATTCCAACTCCGTACTGTGGCCTCTTTTTCATGACCTCCAGAGCCGGTGCGATTTTTCGCCCCGCTACTGGGACGGATATATCCGCTCCAACGCGAAGTTCGCCAGGGTTGTCCTGAGGCACGCCACGGAGGACGATTTTATCTGGGTGAATGATTACCAGCTCATTCCTCTGGGAGGAATGCTCCGGGAGAAAAAGCCGGGACTCAGGACGTCCTTTTTTCTTCACATTCCCTTCCCGAGCGTGGATGTGTTCATGAAAATGCCCCGGCGCAGAGAAATCCTCGACCAGATGACCCGCTACTCCTTCATGTGCTTTCAGACGGGAAGAGACAGGAAAAATTTCCTCGACTGCCTGAGGGTCTTCCATCCGGATTGCCAGGTATCCGGCCGGGGGCACATCGTAAAGGTCCGCCTGGGGGATCGTTCGTTCTCCATGGGAAGCCTTCCCATCAGCATCGATTACCAGGCCTACTCCTCCCTGGGAGGGTCGAGGCCCGTGGTGGCCCGGTCGAAGGAAATACGGCAGGAGATCTTCGGAGAAAAGTTCATTCTCGGCGTGGACAGGCTGGACTACTCCAAGGGAATACCGGAAAAGCTCAGGGGCTTCCGGAGATGCCTGGAACTGTATCCCGAACTCCGCGAACGGATAACCCTGCACCAGATCGTGGTTCCCAGCAGGGAGACGGTGGAGCAGTACCAGGCCCTGAAGGAGGAAATCGAGCTGCTCATCAGTCGGATCAACGGGGAATTTTCCACCACCCGGTGGGTTCCGGTGAACTGGCATTACGGCTCCGTATCGGGGGAGGAGCTTGCGGCCATGTACAGGGCGGCGGACATGGCCCTGGTGACGTCCCTCAAGGACGGGATGAACCTTGTCTGCAAGGAATACTGCGCCTGCAAGGGACGGGAACCGGGAGTACTCATTCTCAGCGAGTTCGCGGGCGCCGCCCTCCAGCTTTCCCGGGGAGCAGTCCTGGTGAACCCCTATGACGTGGACGCCGTTGCCGGTGCCATCAGGGGAGCGTTCTTCATGGAAGACAGGGAGAAAAAGGAGAGAATGCGGTATCTCCGCAAGTCCATCGCCCGGCAGAATGTCTTCTGGTGGGTGGATAACTTTCTTCGGGCAGCCGCCGGAAAAAAACTGGAAGATTTTCCCGAGCAGGCCATTCCCTCCCTCTGGCCCGGAGTGGCGGACGGGGAGGCAAACGACCCCGGCGTGTAGACGCTCCCAAATCCTCAATTGTTCCCGGCACCGGTGACGCTCCCCGTTGCCTGCGGATTTGGGGGAATGCTGCGGGAGTTTACTTCTCAGGGGGCACAGACTACAATATAAATACGCTGATTTGCAGTTGCGCGGAGCCCGGGCATAACGTATACTCCGGCTCCGCAAATGTCTTTTTTTGATGCTTTCCGGCGGAAAAGGCCGATTCCGGGGAGGAATTTCATGAGGAACCCATTTTTGGCCGCCGACTTGAAGACGGTTGAGGCGGTCGTGTTTTCATATCATTGCAGGAGAGAGTATCCCGTTCCCGCCGGCTTTTCCGCAGCCGGGACACGTCCAGCGGGGGAACTGTCCCGTTGACCGCCCTCTGCAGGACGGACCGTCTCCGTATTGTCCGGCCTACCTCATCCGTAAAGACTATCGCAGAAAGGGAGGGCTGTTCCCTGCTCACTGCCGCCGTTCTTGAATGCCGGGGCAGCCGGGAGGGAAATTCCTCGTTCCGCAGACCTTCTCTTTCCGGGCTTCTCGAAGGGCTGGACCTGGGCCGGGGATCCGCCGAGGCGGCCGGGCGCTGGAAGAAGATCCCGAACCTGGGGAAAGTGCTTGTCTACGGTGATTATGACGTGGACGGCGTAGCTTCCACCACCCTCGCTATGGAAATCTGCCGATCAAAAGCACAGCAGGTCCGCTTCTTCATTCCCCACCGCCACGAGCAGGGGTACGGCCTTCATGAGGCTGTCATGGACCAGCTCCTCCCCATGGGGTGGAATACCCTGGTCGTGGTGGACTGCGGCTCCAAGGACCATGAGATTCTCGAAAAGGCCGCCGCCGCAGGGATCAACATCTTCGTTTTCGACCACCACCAGCCGGAGGAAGGAAAGGACTTCCACGGCACCGTGGTGAATCCCCACGGCACGGGAGGGTGTTCCTTCGGCAAAGCCCTCTGCGCCACAGGAGTCCTGTGGGCATGGGCATGGAAGTTCGACATCCTTCCCCGGAACCGGATGGAAGGAATGCTGGATCTTGCGGCCCTTGCCACCCTGGCTGACTGTATGCCCCTCAACGCCCTCAACAGGGAGCTTGTGAGGGAGGGGATCAGCCTGATGAAATCCCGGCCCAGGACCGGCCTGGCGAGGCTGTTTTCCCGGCTGGGACTGACAGGGCAGGCTCTCTCCGAGGAATCCCTCACCATGAAGGTCATCCCCTGCCTGAACGCGGCGGGAAGGATGGACCTCGCCGATACGGCGGTAGGCGTGCTTCATGGCAGGTCGGGGTCCGACCAGAAAGTGGAAACCCTGCTCTCCCTGAACAAAAAGCGCCAGGTGCTGTCGGGGCGCATTTCCGGCGAGGCGGAAGAACTGCTCAGCGGCACCTTCAGTCATGTGGCCCTGGGGGAAAACTGGCCTGTGGGAGTGCTCAGCGGCGTGGCGAGCAGGCTGTGCAGCACGAAGTCGTCGCCGGTGGTGCTGGCCGCCCCTGTACGGGGAGGCATCCGGGGAACCCTGAGGGTACCGGAGGGCGGCGACGCCATGAAGGTGCTCGACCCCATTTCCTCCATGCTGGACGCATGGGGCGGCCACCAGTACGCTGCAGGCTTTTCCGTGGCCCGGGCAAACTGGCCGGATGTCTCCAGGTATCTTGAAGAGGCCCTCTCCTCCATGGAACTGGAGGAACCCCCGGTGACCGCCCTTGAGATAAACCCGGACGAAATCGCCCTCGACTCCTGGAAGGAAGTGAGCGCTCTCGGCCCCTTCGGCAACGGCAATCCCGCGCCCCTGTTCTTTACCGCCCGGACGGGGGGCGAGAAAATGCTCCCCCTGGGCAGGGACGGGCGGCATATCCAGATAGAGACGGGCGGAGTTCGACTCCTTGCCTTTGACGGAAAAAGCGCCATGGATGCCATGTCCTCTTCCGGGGGATGGGTATACCGCCCCCGCCTGGACTACTGGCAGGGCCGCGAACGGCTGCAGTACGTGGTTGATTACGTCGTCGTGGACGACATCACCTGACGGAGCGTGGACGAAATGGACCCGAAGGAACTCAGCGAAAGCATTCTCGGGGAACAGGAAATCGAAACAGGGGAGAAAATATCCCCCCGGGACGACGAACACTCCGAAATGGACCGGAAGGCCTCCGGAAAACTGAGGGACAGCTACATCGGCCGGATTCCCGAGGAAGACCGGGCCATCTCGGTGAAGTTCGCGTGGCACGAGCTGTGGTCCAAGGTAGTCCATTACCTTTCCCGGGAGGAGCTCATGACCCTCGGCGAAGCCCTGGTCCTCGCCGGGGCGGCCCACAAGGATCAGAAACGCTCCACCGGCGACCCTTATATCGTTCACAGCATCAACGTCGCCTCCATCCTCGCCGAGATGCAGCTCGACGTGGTCACCCTCGCCGCGGCGCTCCTTCACGACGTTCTCGAGGATACGGACATCACCATCGAAAAACTGAAAGGCGCCTTCGGCGCGGACGTGGCTACCCTCGTGGACGGGGTCACCAAGCTCGGCAAGCTCCCCTTCAAATCCTTCGAGGATTACCAGGCGGAAAACCTCCGCAAGATGTTCGTGGTCATGGCCAAGGACATCCGGGTGGTACTCATCAAGCTGGCTGACAGACTGCACAACATGCGCACCCTGGGGGCCCTGAGGAAGGACAAGCAGATGCGCATCGCCAGGGAGACCCTGGAAATCTACGCGCCCCTGGCCCATCGCCTCGGCATCTACCAGGTGAAGCGGGGGCTCGAGGACCTTGCTTTCAAGTACGCCGACCCCGAGATGTACTACGAAATCCGGAGACGGGTCCGCAAAAAGCTGCCCGAGAGGGAAACCGTGGTCCGGAAGGCCATGGAGGTTCTCAGCGCCAGGCTGGCGGAAGAGGGAATCCACTGCAGGGTCAAGGGCAGGGCGAAGCACTTTTTCAGCATCTACGAGAAAATGAACCGGAAGAAGCTGCCCGTGGAGCAGCTCTATGACCTCCTGGCTCTCAGGGTGGTGGTGGATGACATCGCGGCGTGCTACACCGTGCTCGGCATCGTCCACACCATCTGGAAGCCCATCCCCGGTCAGTTCGACGATTACATCGCCAACCCCAAGAGCAACATGTACCAGTCCCTCCACACCACGGTGGTGGGGCCCACGGGAGAGCCCCTGGAGGTACAGATCCGCACCTGGGACATGAACTCCCTGGCGGAGTACGGCATCGCCGCCCACTGGCGCTACAAGGAAGGGGGAGGCGGGCTTGACGACCTCGACGCCAAGCTGACCTGGATACGCCAGGCCCTCGAGGGGGATCACGACGGTACCCCGGAGCCCTCTGAATTCCTGGAGAGGCTGAAGGACGACGTTCTCTCGAGCGAGGTGTTTGTCTTCACCCCTCAGGGAGAAGTGGTTTCTCTTCCCAGGGGGTCTTCACCCATCGACTTCGCCTACGCCATCCATACCCAGGTGGGCATGCGGTGCGTGGGAGCCATGGTGAACAACAGGATCGTGGCCATGGGCTACGAGCTCCAGAACGGGGATATCGTCAAGATCATCACGTCGCCCCAGGGAACACCCTCCAGGGACTGGCTGAAAATCGCCCGGAGCAGCAAGGCCAGGAGCAAGATACGTGCTCATTTCCGTGCACTTGAAAAGACGGAGCGGATCGAAAAGGTCCAGAGGGGCAGGGATCTGCTTGAACGGGAGCTCCGCAGGAGGGGGACGCCGGAGTTTGAATCCTTCGAGGATCTTCTTCCCCTGCTCAACAAGATCGCCAGGGATACGGGACAGTCCAACGGAGAGGACCTGCTTTCCGCCATCGGTGCGGGACACCAGAGCGTCTCCCTCATAGCACAGCGCCTCGCGGGAAAGGCCCAGTCCCAGGCGGCCCCTCCGCCGGCCCCGCCGGAGCAGGAGAAACATACATCATTCGCGGGGAAAAAGGGAGAATCGGATATTGTCGTCGAAGGGGCGGAAGGTGTCCAGGTGGTGCTTTCAAACTGCTGCGAGCCTGTTCCCGGCGACCCTATCGTCGGCTTCTCCACCCGTTCGAGGGGCATCACCGTCCACCGGGCAGACTGCGAAAACGTGAAGAACGCCAAGGAAGAGCGGTTCATCTCCGTCTCCTGGGGATACACGGGGAACAGAAGGTACACCGCCCGGCTGAAGCTCGAAGCCATCGACAGGGGCGGCCTTTTCGGCGACGTGGCCCAGGCCATCATCGCCGGGGACGGTGCAATGACCGGCATCAAGGCCGGAGTGGTGGGCGGGAACCTCGCCCGGATGAAACTGGAGGTCCGTGTCAGGGATCTGGAACACCTGTATTTTATCGTGGCAAAACTGAATGCGGTCAAGGGAATGATCAACGTCTCACGGGGGTGACGTCAATATGAGGGCAGTAGTTCAGAGAGTCTCCTCCGCGAGGGTTTCCGTGGACGGAGAGACCATGGGAGAGATCGGCAGGGGGTTGTGCGTTTTGCTGGCCGCTTCCCGCACCGACGGTGAGGCGGAAGTGGAGTGGATGGCCGAGAAAATTGCCGGCCTTCGGATCTTCGAGGATGACCAGGGGAAGATGAACCTCTCCCTGGCGGACGTGGGAGGTTCGGTGCTCGCTGTCTCCCAGTTCACCCTGTACGGCGACTGCCGAAAGGGACGGCGTCCTTCTTTCATCGCCGCCGGTGAACCCGGGGAGGCGAACCGGCTGTACGAATCTTTCAAGAAGGCGGTGGCCGCGAGGGGAATCCCTGTGGAAAGCGGGGTCTTCCAGGCCCACATGCTTGTGGAAATCGCCAACGACGGTCCCGTGACGCTCATACTGGAAAAAGAGTCCGGCTGCGGAGACTCCCGCAGCGGCTGATAAACCTGGATAATGGAGGTTGATCGGACAATGAAATACAAACGTTTTCCCCTCGGGCCTCTCTGGACGAACACGTACCTGGTCTGGGAGGCCGGAAAGGGTTTTCTCGTCGACCCTGCCGGAGACCCGGACCAGATCGCCGCTTTCGCACAGGCCCGGGGTGTCTCCATAGAAAAAATACTGCTCACCCACGGTCACCTGGATCACGCCGGGGGACTCCCTGCCGTCATGGAACGGTTCAAAGCCCCGGTGTATGTTCCCGAAAAGGACGCCTCGATGGTGGCTTCTCCGGACCCCGCCGCGCTGGAGTGGATGGGGTACGACTTCAGCGGAACGGACGATTTTTCTCCACTCCGGGACGGGGATGTCCTCTCCGTGGGGGAGATGAGGATCACCGTCCTGGCCACTCCGGGGCACACTCCGGGGAGTTCGTGCTACCTGGCCGAATCGGGAGAAGGAAGCTTTCTTCTCTCGGGCGACACTCTCTTCGCCCGGAGCGTCGGCAGGACGGACCTTCCGGGAGGAGATCCCGGTATGCTGGACCGATCGATCCTCAGGCTCGGTGTCCTTCCCGACGGTCTGCAGGTGCTGCCGGGGCACGGACCGGAGACCACCATCGGTGCCGAACGGAAGCACAATCCTTTCTGGCCTGACGGAGAAATCGCCTGATGAAGCTCGCCGCACTTCCCGGGGAAGAACGGCCGAGGGAGCGCCTGCGGCGCAGGGGAGCGTCCTCTCTCTCCCTGGCGGAGCTGCTCGCTGTCCTTCTCCGCACAGGCAGCAGGAGCAGGGACGTGCTGGAGCTCGCTTCGGACCTCTTGAAAGAATTCGGGAACGCAAAGGGGCTTTCCCGGGCGACGGAGGAGGAGATGCTCTCCTTCCCCGGCCTGGGAGAAGCGAAGGCCTGCGTTCTGCTGGCGGCTCTTGAACTGGGGAAGCGGATTCATTCCGAAAAGAGCGAGCCCGAGGAGGGGCTCCCCTGGGAGAAGCGCCTCTCCTCTCTGGCGGCGGAGCTTTCCCCGGAGGAGAGGGAATATATCGTGGGACTCCACGTGCGGCGAAACGGGACCCTCATCACCTCCGACGTAATTTCCTACGGGGGTCCGGACGGAGCTTTTCTTGATGTAAAATACCTCTTGCGGAGGGCTGTCCGCCTCGACTCATGGGGACTTGTTCTTGTACACAACCACCCCGACGGAACCCTCAGCCCCAGCAGGGAAGACAGGATGCTGACGGACTATCTCGCCGGGAGAACGAAGATGCTGGATATCAGGTTCATCGGGCATTATGTGGTGGCGAACGGGAAGCATGTCTCCATTCCGCTTCCCGGTGAAGCCTAGAAAGCGGGGACTGAAACAGGTGTTCGGATTATTCAAGGGTATGTTCGGCGGTGATATTGGCATCGATCTCGGAACGGCCAATATCGTGGTGTTTGTGAAGGGCAGGGGGATCGTGCTCAGCGAACCCTCCGCCGTGGCGGTCCGGAAGCGCCCGAAGGGCGGGGCCGCAGACGTGATCGCCGTGGGGAGAGAGGCCAAGGCCATGGCAGGGAAGACCCCCACGGGGGTTTCCACCATCTGGCCCCTTCAGGACGGCGTGATAGCCAACTTCGACATGACGGAAGAACTCATCCGCCACTGCCTGCGGAAGGCAGGCGGCGGACGGGGACTGCTGGCCAACCCGCGGGTGGTCATTTCGGTTCCTGCGGAAGTCACCGAGGTTGAGCGGAAGGCAGTGGTGGATGCCACCCTCGGTGCGGGTGCTCGGGAAGCCTACGTGGTCGAGGAGCCCATTTCCGCGGCTCTTGGCGTGGGGCTTCCCATACAGGAGCCAAGGGGCAGCATGATCCTCGATATCGGGGGCGGCACGAGTGAAGTGGCGGTGCTCTCCCTCGGAGGAATCGTGGTCACCAATTCCCTCAGGGCTGCCGGCAAGGATATGGACAACGCCATCGTGGCCATGCTCAGGCAGCGCTATGCCCTGCTCATCGGAGAGACCACGGCGGAAGAGGTCAAAATCGCCATCGGCTCGGCGCTGCCTCTCGACAAGGAACTCGAGATGGCGGTCAAGGGACGGGATCTCGCCGACGGGCTCCCGAAAGCTGACACGGTGACCTCCGTGGAGGTCAGGGAGGCCCTCGAACCAATCGTGCTGCGCATTGAGGACATGGTTAAGGTCGCCCTCGAACAGACTCCTCCCGAGCTGGCGAAGGATATCGTTGACCAGGGCATCCTGCTGTCCGGCGGGGTTTCCCAGCTCCGGGGCCTGGCGGAGAGGCTCTCCAGGGCCCTGAACACTCCCGTGATCGTGGCGGAGGATCCTCTGTTCGCCGTGGCCAGGGGAGTGGGAAAAATCCTCGACAATCTCGACGACATGAGAAAGGTGCTCCTTTCCGTGGAAAGGGGATCCAAGTAAAAGTTAACCCGGGGCGGGGAAAGGTTTTATGACAGAAAAACATCTTGGAAAAGAATGGATTCACGGGCTTCTCATGATTATCGCGAGCCTGCTGCTGCTGGCGGCGGCGCCCAGGAAGGACGTCTTCAAGGGTGCTGTTGATCTGGTGGGAGAAATTCTCCGGTATCCCGAGTATCCCGCTGCGGCGCTGGAGCGGAACGCCAGGAGGGTCTCCTTCTGGTTTGCCGACAAGAGCGCCCTCAAGGAACGGCTCGATTTCCTGGAGGAGGAGAACACCCGGCTCAGGCTGGCCTGGTCCGTGGGTTCAGCCAGTCACCTGAAGCAGGAGCTTGACAGGTTTTACGGCTACGCCCGGGTTACCCTCAGGGAACCCATGTCCTGGTGGTCCGAGGTGAGGATCAACAAGGGAACCTCCGACGGCGTCTTTTTCGGGGCGCCGGTCCTCCATAACGGCCATCTCGTGGGCAGGGTCAGCTCCTCGGAGGGGAATTACTCCTGGGTGGAGCTGATCACGTCCTCATCCCTCATGGTTCCGGTGGTCATCGAAGAAACGCGGGATCTCGGCGTGGTCGCCGGGGACGGCGAAGGCGGCCTCTGGCTGCTGTACGTGCCGGAGGGAAGAACTTTTTCAGAGGGGATGACGGTCAGCACCGCCATGGTGAGCGAGGCCCTTCCGCCGGGAATTCCCGTGGGGCGCCTTTCCACCGAAACCAGGAATTCCGGAAGTGCGTACCTCGCGTGGCGGGTTGTCCCCGGAGCGGGCCTCACCCAGCTCTACGCCCTTGAAATATTCGGCGAAGCCGTTCCTGGCGGGAGACGGGAGGGTCGCTCCCCGTGATATATGTCATATCGTGGTATATTCAGGATTTTCTCTGGGTCCTCGGCACAGGAAGGGTGATTGTGCCCGAAATATTTCTCCTGGTCCTCGTCTTCCTCTCTCTCAGGCATTCGTCCCGGGGTGTGGAAATACTCTGGGCGGGCTTTGTCGGCGGCATTCTCTGGGACCTCCGGTGGATAGGCTTTCCGGGGCTTTCATCCCTGTTTTACGCGGTCACCATCCTGATGTCCCGGTGGGCGTGGTTTTCCCTGCCCGTCTCGGGCCGGACCGTGCCGGTCTTCAGTGCGATCCTGTGGGCCGCCTTCTTTCCTATTTCGGTGGTCCGGATTTTCATGGGAGGCGCCAGAGGACTGGGGATCTTCACCACCTATTTTCTCCAGCAGAGCTACCTGCTCCCCCTGGTACTGTTCGCCTCCCTCATTTACGGATGGAGGCTGAAGAACTCCGATGCCTGATTTCAGGCCCGTGCTCAATTTCCGCCTGAAGCTCTGGCGGACGGCAGTCCTGTTTTCCATGGCGGTTCTCGCAGGCGGCCTGTACTTTTTCCAGGTAGTCCATGCGGATACCTACATCCGCCTCGCGTCGAACAACCGCCTCCGGCTGATCCGCTTCCCGCCGGTCAGGGGGGAGATCTACGACCGGAACGGGGCTCTGCTCGCGGTGAACGTGACCACCTTCGATATCATGGGCTACCCCCTGGACATCGAGAAGAACGATATGCTGGAACGGCTGGCGGAACTTCTTTCCGGGCACGGTATCCCCTTTACTGCCGAGGATCTCTCCCGGTCCATTAAAAGGCAGTCCTGGGCTCCCTACAGGGTGGTCCGCCTTGTGGGAAACATCACCCTTGCACAGATGGCCGACCTTGTGGCCGACCCGGAATTCCCCAGGGAGCTCTTCCCTCTTCCCGTCTGGCGGAGAACCTATCCGGCGGGCAGTCTTGCCTCGAACATCACGGGCTACGTGGGGGAAATCAGCGAGAATGAGCTCCGTCAGTTCAGCGGAGGAAACTACGTCGCCGGGGACCAGATCGGAAAGAACGGCATCGAGCGGCAGTACGAGGATCTTCTCCGGGGAACCCCCGGAGAAGAATCGGTGGAAGTGGACGCCAGGGGCAGGAAGGTCAGGACCATCGACGCCCGGCCTGCGGGGCGGGGGCAGGATCTGCACCTCACCATCGACCTCGGGGCCCAGCGTCTCGCTGCGGACCTCATGAAGGGATACAGGGGTGCCATCGTGGTGATGGACGCAAACACCGGAGAGGTGCTCGTCCTCTATTCGTCCCCCTCCTACGACAACAACCCCCTGGCGTGGGGCGTTTCCGTCCGGGAATGGAACGCCCTGCTCAACGACCCGGAAAAACCCATGCTCGACAGGAGCATTTCCGGCCAGTATCCGCCGGCCTCCACCTTCAAGGCTCTTGTGGGGCTCGCCGCCCTGGAGGAAAAAGAGACGAACACGTCCGTCACGGTGCACTGTTCCGGGGCCTTCACCCTGGGGAACCGGACTTTCCGGTGCTGGAAGCGCTCGGGCCACGGTACGGTCAACCTTCTGAAGGCCCTCCAGGAATCCTGCGACGTGTATTTCTACCAGGTGGGGCTCAAGCTCGGAATATCCAGGCTTCTCAAATGGTGTTCCCTCTTCGGTCTCGGTTCCCCCACGGGGATCGACCTCCCCGGCGAATCGGCGGGGGTCATCGCTGGCCCGGACTGGAAGAGGGCCAGGTTCAGGGAATCCTGGTTCCAGGGAGATACGGTCAACTATTCCATCGGCCAGGGCTTTCTGCTGACCACGCCCCTCCAGATCGCAAGGCTCTACGCCGTGATCGCCAACGGCGGCAGACTCGTCCGGCCCCACCTTTCGCCGGTGGCGGGCGCATCGGTCCGGGATCTGCCCATTGACAGGAAAAACCTGGATGTCATCAGGCGGGGCCTCGACTATGTGGTGAGGCGGGGAACCGGCAGGCAGGCGGGGAGCTTCGGCATCACCGTTGCGGGAAAGACGGGTACGGCCCAGAACGCCCACGGCGACGACCACGCCCTTTTTGCGGGCTATGCCCCCATGGACAACCCGAAGTACGTAGCGGTGGCCATGATAGAGGCGGGACTTCACGGCAGCTCGGTGGCATCGCCCATGGTGGGTGAGATTCTCTCCTACCTGCTCGTCCCCGAAGC
Source organism: Aminivibrio pyruvatiphilus (assembly GCF_004366815.1). NCBI lineage: Bacteria > Thermotogati > Synergistota > Synergistia > Synergistales > Aminobacteriaceae > Aminivibrio > Aminivibrio pyruvatiphilus. The sequence continues at coordinate 94,860 of NZ_SORI01000009.1, forward strand.
AAGGGGAAAGGCCCAGTGACCCCGGGTCCCGGAAGAAAAAATCAGGCGGGATTCTCCGCCGTTGAATTCCTAGGAGGTGCTGTCGTGTCGGATCCCCTTGAGCACAGGGAGGCCCAGGCGGTCTCAGGTGAAATACTCCTGAAAGGCGCGGGGTACGGAATACGGATGATCTTTCCCGAGGCGGGAAACGAGGACAAGCTTCTTTCTGACCTGGAAAAACTCTTCGGCGAAGCTTCGCTGCTTTCGGGAAATCTTGGCGTGGTCCTCGATTTCCAGGGCCGGAGAGTGTCCAGGTTCTTTATCCAGAAACTTCTCTCCGATTTCATCTGGTCGCGGAAGATACATGTCCTTTCCTGGATCTCCCTGGACGGGGAGACCCTGGATGACCTCCGTTCCATGGGAGTGGCTACCGGTGAGCCCGTGCCGGAGCGGTCCGGAAAGAAGGAAAAGACGTCGGGGGGCTCCCTGTTCCTGCCCCGTTCCCTCCGGTCGGGCCAGAGAGTGGAGCACGAAGGGGATGTGATTGTCATCGGTCACGTGAACGACGGTGCAGAGGTCTTCGCTTCGGGCAGCATCTGCGTCTGGGGGAGGCTGAAGGGACTGGCCCACGCCGGACTCGACGGCGGGGAGGACCATACCGTGGTGGCGGGACTCTTCGAGGCCAAGCAGGTCCGGGTCGGCGGAAAAGTGAGCTCTTCCCTCGGGAGTTCCATGGAATGGTGGGGAAAACCTGTTATTATTACTCTGGAGAACAATTCCCTCGTGGTGAGGGAGTTAAAATTATAAAATGAAATGATGTTCCCGGAAGACTTCGTTCTCCGGGGAAGGGAAGGGGAGAAGTTCAGTGGACCCTCGGGTGATAGTGATTACATCTGGAAAAGGCGGTGTCGGCAAAACCACCACCACCTCGAATATCTCGGTGGCCCTTGCGCGGGCCGGTCACAAGGTTGTGGCCGTGGACGCCGACATCGGGCTGAGGAACCTCGACGTGGTGATGGGCCTGGAGAACAGGGTGGTATACAACTTCATCGACGTGCTGGAAGGCACGTGCCGCCTCAACCAGGCCCTGGTCAGGGACAAACGGGTGGACAACCTGTTTCTTCTTCCCGCGGCCCAGACCAGGACGAAGGACGCCGTGAGTTCCGAACAGATGCAGGAATTGTGCGGCATGCTCCGCAAGGAGTTCGACTTTATCCTTCTTGACAGCCCCGCCGGCATCGAGTCGGGGTTCCGCAACGCCTCCATCGGGGCGGACGAGGCTCTCGTCATCACCACGCCGGAGGTTCCCGCAGTGCGGGATGCCGACAGGATCATCGGCCTCCTTGAATCCATGGGCAAGTCCCCCATCCGCCTTGTGATCAACCGGCTCCGTTCCCGGCTGGTCAAGCAAGGCGAGATGCTCGACGTGCGGGACGTACTGGACATTCTCGCCATCGATCTCGTGGGCATCGTCCCCGAGGACGACAGCGTGGTGAAGTCCGCGAACAGGGGAGAGCCCCTCACCTTCGGCGACTCGGCCCCGGCGGCCCAGGCATTCCAGCGTATCGCATCGCGAATACTCGGCGAAACCGTCCCCTTCCCCGACTTCAGCGAAGAACAGGGAAAAGGCCTGTTTGCGGGAATCCGGAAGTTCTTCGGCAGAAAGGAATAGGGGGAAGGCGCCATGGCACTGGAATTCCTGAAGAAGTTTTTCGGCTCCGGCGGTTCGAAGAATATTGCCAAGGAGCGTCTGCAGATCGTTCTCATCCATGACCGGGCTGACATTTCGCCTGAGATGCTCGAACAGCTCAGGCGGGACATGATCGACGTGATCACCCGCTACATGGACATCGACACGTCCAAGATAGAGATGGATTTCGACCGGGCGGACAGGTCCGTAGCCTTCGTGGCCAACATACCGGTCATTCGGATCAAGCGGGGGGCTGCCCCCGGAAAGATGGAACAGGAGATTCCGGATGGAGGAAAAAAGACTCACCCTAAGAGAAAATCTGGCCAGTCTGGATAGGCTCCAGCTTTTTCCCGCCCTGGTGCTTCTCTTTCTCGGCGTCGTGTCCATTTTCAGCGCGGGCGCCGGATTCGCCGGGAGGGGAGGCGGTTTCGCGGCCCGCCAGATCCTGTGGGGCTGCCTCTCCGCCGCAGCGTTTCTTACCGTGCTCCAGATCGGGTACGCCAGGCTTTTCTCCTGGGCCTACAGGATTTATACCTTCGCCCTCGTCCTGCTGCTGGGGGTCATTGTGCTCGGGCTGACGGTGAAGGGATCCCAGAGCTGGTTCCACCTGGGGTTTTTCCGGTTCCAGCCGGCCGAGTTCGGCAAAATAGCCCTCATCCTGGTGCTGGCGAAACATTTCTGCCGGTATCCTCCCATGACGCTGCCCTCCTTCCTGGGAGGCCTCGCCCTGGCGGGGGTTTCGGGATGGCTGGTGCTCCTCCAGCCGGACGCCGGAAGCGCCATGGTCTACGGAGCCATTACCATGGTGACCATCGTGGTTGCAGGGGCCCCCTGGAAGTACCCCGCAGGGCTCATCGGCCTGATGATGGCCGCCGTGCCCCTGGTATGGCAGTTTCTGAAGGAGTACCAAAAGATGCGCATCCGTGTCTTTCTGGATCCGTGGGTGGATCCCCTGGGAGCGGGATACAACGTGATTCAGTCCAGAATTGCGGTGGGATCGGGAGGTCTCCTCGGGAAGGGGTTCATGGAGGGGCTTCAGAGCAAGCTCCGGTTTCTGCCCGAGCCCCACACCGATTTTATATTCAGCGTCTACTGCGAGGAATTCGGCTTTATCGGGGCCATCGGCATGCTCCTTCTCTTCGGGCTGCTCTTCTGGCGGCTCATCGAGACGGCCATGCGAACCAAGGACAGCCGGGCGAAGGTGCTCATCGCCGGCATTTCGGCATGGATATGGTTCCAGATGGCGGAGAGCATCGGCATGAGCATCGGGCTTCTTCCCGTCACGGGACTGCCCCTGCCGCTGGTGAGCTACGGGGGAAGTTCCCTTCTGGCCCTCTCCATTGCCCTTGCCCTTGCCCAGAGCGTGTACATCTCCACGCTGAAAACCTATTAGCGAGAAAAAACCCGAAGGGGGAGGAGTACTTCCGCCGTATTCGGGTATTTTGGACCGGACGTCCCGAGGTCTGCGCCCGGGACGCCGGAATTTTCTAGGAGGCGCTGTATGCATTTTCCTGAATATGCCGATGGAATGTGGCCGCTTCTCTCGGATGTGAAGCGGCCTTCCCGGTATGCCGGATGCGAGTTCGGCTCCCTGCCCCCGAAGGAGGATTCCGGGGGACTGGTCCGGGTGTGCCTGGCCTTTCCGGACGTCTACGAAATCGGAATGAGTTACCTCGGATTCCAGATCCTCTATTTCCTGGTCAAGGGGCTGCCCTGGGCAGACGCTGAAAGGGCCTACTGTCCCTGGACCGACCTCGAGGGACTGCTTCGGGAGAAGGGAATGCCCCTGGCCTCCATGGAGAGCGGCCGCCCCCTGGACCGGTTCGACGTGGTGGGTTTCACCCTCCAGTACGAACTGAGCTACACCAATATTCTTACCATGCTCGATCTGGGGGGCATCCCGCTCCTGGCGGAGGACCGGGGAGAAGATGCTCCCCTGGTGGCTGCCGGAGGGCCGGGAGCCCTGGCCCCCGAACCCCTGGCGCCTTTCGTGGACTTCTTCTGCGTCGGCGAAGGGGAAGAGCTTCTGCCCGAAGCCCTGAAGATCCTCTCGGAGACGAAGGGAAGGCCGAGGAGAGACCGACTCGAGGCCCTCGCCCGGGTGGAGGGGATCTATGTTCCCTCCCTGGTGGACTGCGATTTCGTTCCCGGCGGAGGAACGGCCTTCCGGTCGACCGGAGCGGCCCTTCCCGTCCGCCGGAGAATCGTGGACTCCCTCGACGGAGCCTTTTACCCCGACATGCTCCTGGTTCCGTCCGGCGGCATCGTCCACGACCGGGTTCCCATGGAGCTCTTCCGGGGGTGCACCCGGGGGTGCCGGTTCTGCCAGGCGGGTATGGTCACCCGTCCCGTGAGGGAACGGTCCGTGAAGACCGTAGTGGAGAAAACCCTTTCCCTGGTGGAAAAGACCGGCTGGGAGGAAGTGGGGCTCCTCTCCCTCGCTTCCTGCGATTACAGCGGCATTTCGCCGGTCATCCGGGAACTCTCCGCCGCCCTTGCCCCGAAAAACGTGAAGATCAGCCTCCCCAGCCTGCGAATGGACGCCTTCTCGGTGCACCTCGCCGCGGAGATGGAGTCCATGCGCCGGGGCGGCGTCACCTTCGCTCCGGAGGCGGGCACCCAGAGGCTTCGGAACGTGATCAACAAGGGGGTCTCCGACGAGGATTTCACCCAGTGCCTCGAGACGGCCTTCTCCAAGGGATGGGACAGGGTGAAGCTCTACTTCATGATGGGGCTTCCCACCGAGACCCCCGAAGACCTGGAGGGAATTCTCGACCTCGCCGAGCGGGCCCTGTCCATCGGAAAGAGCAGGGGAAAAAAAGCCCAGGTTGCCCTGTCCGTGGCCGGCTTCGTCCCCAAGGCCCACACTCCCTTTCAGTGGGAGCCCCAGGCGGGAGTGGACGAGCTCCGGTCCGCCGGGCGCTTCCTGAAGGGAAAACTTGCCTCCCGGCACGGCGGAAAGAACAGCCGGGTCTCCCTCAAGTACCACGAGCCGGAGCAGACCTTTCTCGAGGGCGTCTTCGCCCGGGGAGACCGCCGTCTCGCCCCGGCGCTCCTGGAAGCGTGGAGGACGGGGGCGAGGTTCGACGGCTGGAGCGAGACCTTCTCCCTGCCCCGCTGGATGGAAGCCTTTGAAAAGACGGGGATCGATCCGGCGGAATTCACCGCCCGCAGGCGGGCGGCGGACGAGGGGCTTCCCTGGGATCATATCGATGCCGGGGTGAGCAAGGCATTTCTTCTCAGGGAGAGGGAACGGGCTCTCGGGGAACTGGTATCCCCCGACTGCAGGCCCCTGGGCGGAATGGAAGGAGCCCCGTGCAGGGCCTGCGGCGTGCAGGACCGGTGCCCTGTCCTCGGGAAGGGAGGGGCATCCCGTGATTAGGGTCCGCCTCACCTATGCGAAGCGGGGGAGGGCCTGCTTCATTCCCCACATCGCCATACCCTCCGTGCTGGCCCGGGGCGCCGCCAGGGCTTCCATCAGTTTCCGGCTTTCCGAGGGATTTACCCCCCGTCCGAAGATCAGCCTGGGGCCCGAACTTTCCGTGGGCGTTCCCGCCCTTGCCGAACCTTTCGAAGCCTGGCTTACCGGGTACGATGAAGATACCCCCCGCCGGTGGAATCTCTTTTTGCCCGAAGGGTTTTCCCTCACGGGAAGCACAGTGGTGGACGGTCTCCCCGGAAGCGATGAGGCGAAGTCCCTCGGCAAATGGTGCCGGGCTTCGTCGTGCATTCTCGCCCTCAGGGGAAAAAACAGCCCCTCCCTCCAGGAGTTCCTGGAAGAGCTTCGGGAGGAGGGAACGGTCCTTTCCTTCGGCAGCGGACCGGACCTTCCGGCCGGCTTTTTCCGCCTCGTGATGGAGGATCCGGCGAAAAGGGGCCCCGGCGTGCTGGTGAAAGCCCTGGCCGCCCGGGGGATCATAACGGGGTGGCCCGATGTCTTTATCCTTCGGGAGGCGGTGGGGTCTCTCTCCCATCCGGAGGGCGGAGGAGAGATCCGGGTCCTGCCTCTTGCGGAACCCCTCAGGGTTCCGGCCCGGGAGGACGGAAGAGAATGAAGCATTTCCGGGGGAGATCCGTCCCCCTGTTTTTGGATAATCAGTTTTCTTCGGGAGGAGGGCGTCGCCGTGAGTGAAAGACATGCGGAGCCGGGCGCCGTGAACCGGAAGATTGTGGCCAACTGCATCGATCCGGAAGAGACGAGGGTCGCCATCATCGAGGAGGGCCGCCTCGCCGACCTGTTCGTGGAGCGGATGTGGGAGCGCCAGAAAGCGGGAGAGATCTACAAGGCCCGGGTGGAGAGCGTCCTTCCGGGCATCCACGCATCCTTCGTCAACCTCGGCGACGGAAGGAACGCCTTCCTGTACCTGAACGACGCCCGGGGGCTCAATCTCCAGCCGAACCAGGAGCTGCTCGTCCAGGTCACCAAGACGGCGAGGAAGAACAAGGGAGCCCGGGTAACTTCCCGGATCTCCCTTCCGGGGCGCTACGTGGTCCTCGTGCCCCACGGCCAGGAGTCGGGGGTTTCCAAGAGGATCATTGACGAGAACGAACGCAGGAGACTGAAGACCATCGCCCGGGAACTTCGGGGAGAGGATTACGGCATCATCGTCCGGACCGCTGCCGAAGGGGTGGACGAGGAAAGCCTCTCCCATGACGTGGAGGTTCTCCTCGCGCTCTGGAGGGAGATCGAGCACAACGGCAGGATCCAGTCCGCCCCGTGCCTGCTCTACAGGGACCTGGGCCTTCTCGGGAGAGTCCTCCGGGACGAGCTCACCGACGCCGTGTCCGAGATCGTGGTGGACGGCAGGGAAGAGTACGAAAACGTCAACAACAGCCTGTCCCTCTTCTCGGGAACGGACCACCCGGAGGTGAGCCTCTACGGGGGCACCACGCCCCTCTTCGAGTTCTACGGCATCGAAAAGGAGATCGAGGCGGCCCTGGAGCGAAAGGTGTGGCTCCAGTCCGGGGCCTATCTCATCATCGACCACACCGAGGCGCTGACGGTCATCGACGTGAACACGGGAAAATTCATCGGCAAGACGGACCTCCGCCATACGGTGCTGGAGACCAATCTCGAGGCCGCGTCCGAAATCGCCCGGCAGCTCCGGCTGCGGGCCATCGGCGGCATCGTGGTCATCGATTTCATCGACATGGATTACGAGGAAGACAGGGCACTCCTCTTGAAGCGACTGGAAGAGGTGTTCCTGCCCGACCGGTACCGGGCGCGTATTTTCGGCGTATCCCAGCTCGGGCTCGTGGAGATCACCAGAAAGCGGGCCCGGCCCGACATCCGGTCCACCCTCACCAGGAGCTGCCCCTTCTGCAGCGGCAACGGGTGGGTTCACCGGGAGGACACCATATCCATGACCATCAAGCGCTTTCTCCGGAAAGTGTCGGCGTCGAACCGCTCGGAGGCCCTCCTGCTGGAGGCCAACCCGGCGGTGGCCCACTACATTTACGAAACCTACCTCTCCCTCTGGGAGGAGGAGCTCGGCCGGAAGATCTTCCTCGCGGCGGTTCCCGACTTCGCCTGGAGCAAGTTCCGGCTGGACGCCCAGGGAGGGCTCGAGCAGGTGGAGCGGAGAATGGAACAGATGGAAAAATGGGAGGCCCGTCTCGTTGTATATCGAACGTCTACATCTTAAAGGCTTCAAAAGTTTCGGGGCTTCCCAGGACCTGGTGTTTTCCCCGGGGCTCACCGCCATCGTGGGCCCCAACGGGAGCGGAAAGAGCAACCTCCTCGACGCCCTCCGGTGGGTGCTGGGCGACGGTGGATTCCAGAGGCTCAGGATCGTCAGGCAGGGGGACCTGCTTTTTTCCGGAAGCGTGAGCATTCCCCCTGCAACAAGAGCGGAAGTGGCCCTTTTCATCAGGCAGGACGGAACTGCCGGCGCAGAAAGCTGCGTCCTCAAGAGATCTTTTTCACCGGAAACGGGCGCGGTGATTACCGTGGACGGCATCCGGACGAGGCTGTCCGACCTCGATGCCGTAAAGAGGCTCTGGAAGCTCGAAGGCGACCAGTTCGCCTTTATCGGCCAGGGAGAGGTGGCGGAGGCCATCCGCCAGAGGCCTGCCCAGAGACGGGCCCATCTCGAGCTTCTCTTCGGCATCGACCAGTACCGCCGAAAAAGGAACGAGACTTCTGCCAAGCTTGTCTCGGCGGAGGAGGAAAGCCTCCGGCTCGGGGCCCTGGTGGCCGAACTCACCAACCGTAGGGAGGAGATAGCTCCTGCCGTCGCCCTCGCGTCCCGGGCTAAGGTCATCACCGACGGGCTGGAGGAAAAACGGCGGCTCTTTTATTTTCACCGGAGGCGCGTTCTCGAAAAAAGCCTGGACGCCCTCGGGGAGGAAATCCGGACCCTTGGCGCGGAAGAGGCCTTCCGTATCCGCTGGAGAGACCTGTGGGAACAAATGTACGGCCGCTCTCTCCGGGAGCGGGGGGAACTTGAAGAGCGGGTGAAATGCCTGAGGGGAGACCGGGAGGAGCTGCTCCGGAAGAGGGAGGATCTCCGGAGAAGCTGCTTCGCCGCCGCCGCCGCCGTCCGGGAGATACGCTCCAGGATGGCCTCCCTTGAAGGGGAGAAGAAAACCCTTTCAGCCCGTCTCGGAGAAATGGAGGCCGAAAGGGGCGATATTCTCTCGAAGGAGAACGCCCTTTCCGCCGAGCGTGCCTCCGCTGTCGGGGAAAGAGACAGGCTCCGGGGCCGTATGAACGAGCTCCGGGCTGCCATCGAAAAAGAGCTGGAGAGGAAAAAAAACCTCTCCGCCGCCCTTTCGGCTCTGGGCGGGGAAAAGGAAACCCTGCGGTCGAAAAAGGAATCCCGGGAGGCCTTTCTTGCCGACTGCGACGCCCGGATCATGGCGTCCGGAAAGGCTCTGGCCGCCATGAAGGAAGAGTCGGCCGCCCTGGAAGAGAAAATTGCCGGTCTTGAACGGAGGGAGGCCGAAGTGGTGGAGGCTCACGGCGACGCCTTTGCCGCCTGCCGGAAAACGGCTTCCGCCCTGCAGCAGGCCCGGAAGGAAGCCGCTTCCCTCGAAGCGGCCGCCGAGGACCTGAAGACGGCGGAGAGCTCGTCCTACCCGGAACCCGTCCGTTTTCTCACATCGGCATACCGCCTCGGGAAACTTCAGATTCCGGTGACGGTGGCCGCCGAGTCCTTTTCCTGCCCCCCCTCAATCACCTCCGCCCTGGAGGCATACCTGGGAGGACGGCAGTACTGGATTTTCGTCAAGACTCTGGCCGAGGCCGGAGCCTGCATCGATCTCCTGAAGGAACGCCGGGCGGGACGAGCCACCTTCCTTCCCCTCGAGAAAAGCCGCCCCCGGTTTCCCGACAGAAGGGCCGCCCTTCCCGCCCGGGGGATCGTGGGCTGGGCCATGGAGATCATCACGCCGTCGGATGAGTGGGAAACCTGCGTTTCCCACCTCCTCGGGGACCTGCTGCTGGTGGAGGAGTACTCCGTTGGGGCGCAGCTCGCTTCCAGGGGAGCTTCCTATCCCATAGCGTCCCTGGAGGGGGAAGTGTTCCTTCCCTCGGGCACGGTGAGCGGCGGACGGACACGGGCCGCCGCGGGGGCCATCGAACGGCGCCGCCGTATCCGGGAGGCGGAGGAACGCCTCGAAAGGGTCAGGCAGGAAGCCGCCTCCCTTGCCGCCGCCCTCGAAAAGGAAGAGACCCTGGAACGGGCCCGGTCCGCCGAAAAAGAAGCCCTTACCCTGGAGCTGCGGGAGACCAGAAAGCGCCTTGAGGAAAAGAATCGGGACATGGACATCGAGCGGGCCGCCGGAGAACGGCTGGACCGTGACCGGTTCCAGGCACTCGCCGATGCTGCCTCGTGGGAGAAACGGATGGCCGAGATCGACGGGGAGATGGAAACCCTCTCCGCTTCCATGCCGTCCCAGAGCGGAGACGATGAAGAAGCCTCCCTTCCGGCGCGGCTCGCCGAAGCGGAAAATACCTGCGTCCTTCTGGAGGAGCGCCTGTCCAGCGTGGCCTCCCTCAGGAACCGGGCCGCCTCCGAACTTGAGCGGACCCGGGAGAGGCTGACCCTGCTCGGGGGCGAGCGGGAGAGCTGTCTCGCCAGGGAGCGGGGAGAGAAGGAGCGCCTTGAACGGTGGGGCAGGGAGCAGTATGTCCTTTTCCGGGAGATCCGGGAGAAGGAGGCCGCCCTGCAGGTTCTGCTCGAAAAGGAAAAGCTGCTGGCTTCCCGTTCGGGGCGGATTTCCGCCCGGAGCAGGAGAGCTGTGGAGGCCGCCGGCGCCGCCGGAGAACGGGCCCGTACCATCGCCTCGAAAAGGGAGGTGCTGAACGGCGAACTCCGGCAGCTCGCCGAGATGTGGGAAGAACAGTACCCCTACAGTCCCGAAGAAGCTCCCTCCGGAGAGGAAGGGGAAGCCGCCTCGGCGGCGGTCCGCAGACTGGAGCGGGAACTTCGGGCTCTCGGGAACGTGGAATGGGGGGCCCTTTCCGAGGACCAGTCCCTGTCCGCCCGTGTAGCCTTTCTCTCCGAGCAGCTCGGGGACGTGCGTGCGGCCATAGGGGAACTCCGGGGCATCATCAGCGAGACGGACCGCCATGTGGGCGTCCTTTTCGGCGAGGCCCTGGAGAACATCAACTCCCGCTTCAATTCCCTCTTCTGCAGGCTCTTCGGCGGAGGGGAAGCCTGGCTTCGCCTTCAGGGACCCGATCCCGACGACTCCCCCGACGAGGGGGAGAAAGAGGCGTCCCCCGCCTGGGACGCCGGGGTGGAGATCGTGGCCCGTCCCCCGGGAAAGCACCTGCAGAACCTGGCCCAGCTTTCGGGCGGCGAGCAGACCCTCACAGCCATAGCCTACCTCTTCGCCTCCATGGAAGTGGCAGGGGTGCCCCTGGCGGTCCTCGACGAAGTGGACGCCGCCCTTGACGAATCGAACCTCCTGAGGTTCGGGGACCTTGCAAGGGAATATTCCTCGCCTCCCGGCCAGGGCAAGGGGATCCAGCTTCTCGTCATGACCCATCGCCGGGCCACCATGGAGAGGGCCGACATCCTCTACGGCGTCACCCTCGCGGAGCCCGGGCTCTCAAAGGTCGTGGGGATGAAGGTGGAGGACTGGGCCGAGCCGGAGGAGAGGGACAGCAGAAGGTTTTCCGGGGCGGTGCGGCGATGACCGTCACGAGGGACGATCTTCTCTACGGCGCCCTTTCCCTCCGTCAGCCCGCCGGGGGGCCGAGGGTGAACGTGGACACCATCCTTCTCGCAGCCTATGTCCGGAATACTTTCCCCCGTTCGGGGGGCAGGGTCATGGAGCTCGGGTGCGCCTCCGGCGCCGTGTCGCTGATCCTCGCCCTGCGGTTCCCCTCTGTGACCGTCACCGGACTCGAGATCCAGGAGGATCTGGCGGCCCTCGCGGAGGAGAACGCCCTTTCCAACGGGCTCTCGGGGAGAGTGTCCGTCGTCCGGGGCGACCTCAGGAATTCAGGGACCCTCTTTCCCGCCCAGTCCTTCGACTGCGTGGCCATGAACCCTCCCTACGGGGAACCCGGCCGCGGAAGGCCCAGCGCCTCCAGTTCGGACCGGCCTGCCCGTCAGGGTATCTGGTGCTCTCTTTCCGACCTGGCGGGGGCGGGAAGGCATCTTCTGAAGCACCGGGGAAGGATGTACGTTGTCTTCCGGGCGGGCAGGAGCGCCGAACTCATTTCCTCCCTTTCGGAGCAGGGTGTGGAGCCCAAGCGGGTCCGCTTTGTCCACCCCCTGCCGGGAAGGAAAGCCTCGGTGGTCCTCGTGGAAGCCCTCCGGGGCGGAAAACCGGGCATGACCGTGGAGCCTCCTCTTTTCATCGCGGACGGCAGCGGGAAGTACACGGAAGAGCTTTTGTCCGCCTATACGAAGGAGGGACTGCCATGCCGCTCGCAGTGATCCCCACCCCTGTGGGAAACCTGGAAGACATGACGCCGAGGGCTGTCCGGATGCTGAAGGAAGCCGACGTGATCGCCTGCGAGGATACCCGGACCTCCCTGCCCCTGCTCCGGCATTTCGGCATTTCGGCCCGCCTCGTCTCCTACCACGCCCACAACGAAAAGGGCAGGACGGAGCACCTTTTCTCCCTGTTGGCGGAGGGGAAAAATGTCGCCCTCATCTCCGACGCGGGAACGCCCGGCATTTCCGACCCGGGCTGGGAAATCGTTCGGAGATGCATTGATGAGGAAGTGGACGTGACGGTCCTGCCCGGGCCCACGGCCTTCGTCCCCGCCCTCGTGCTCTCCGGACTGCAGCCCCACCCCTTCCTGTTCCACGGCTTTCTTCCCGACAAACAGGGGGAGAGGGAGAAGGTCCTCCTGGATCTGGCTCCCCTGCAGTGCACTCTTGTCTTCTACGTGTCGCCCCACAAGGCGGAGAAGCATCTCCGCCACGCCGCGGACGTGCTCGGAAACAGGAGTGCCGCCCTCGTCCGGGAGATCAGCAAGGTGTACGAGGAGGCCCGGAGGGGTACCCTGGCGGAACTTGCGGATTCCGTGGCGGAGGGAGTCCGGGGCGAGATCGTCTTGGTGGTGGAAGGGGCCTCCCCGCCGGAACCCGACGGTGACCGGTGGAGGGAAGCGGCCCTGGCCATGCTGTCGGAAGGCCTTTCCTCCCGGGAGGTTGTCAAAATCGTCTCGAAGGAGTATGGTTTATCGAAAAATGACGTCAAATCGTTCCTTTTCGCTGAAAAAGCGGAGGACTGAATTCGAGGAAACGCAGGAGGGAACTGCCATGCCGGAGAACCTGAACCAGGAGAACAAAACCTTTTATCTCACCACCCCGATTTACTACGTGAACGACATTCCTCACATCGGCCACGCCTACACCACCATCGCCGCCGACGTGATGTGCCGGTACAAGCGCATGAAGGGCTATGACGTCATGTTCCTCACCGGGACGGACGAGCACGGGCAGAAGATCCAGCAGAGCGCCGCCGCCAAGGGGCTGACCCCCATCGAGCTCGCCGACCGTACCGTGCTGAACTTCAGGGAGCTCTGGCACGCTCTCGGCATCTCCAACGACGACTTCATCCGCACCACCGAGGAGCGACACCACAGGACCGTGCAGGCCATCTTCAAAAAGCTTCTCGACCAGGGGGACATCTACAAGGGAACCTACGAGGGCTGGTACTGCGTCCCCTGCGAGACCTACGTGCCTGAGAGCAGCATGGGCGAGGACAAGACATGCCCGGACTGCAGGCGTCCCCTCCAGATGATGGAGGAGGAGAGCTACTTTTTCCGGGCGTCGAAGTACGTGCCCCGGCTCCTCGAGTACTACGAGAAGAATCTCCGCGGGGTCATGCCCAGGAGCCGATACAACGAGATCGTGAGCTTCCTGAAAAGCGGCGTCCGGGACCAGTCCATCTCCAGGACCACGCTGAAATGGGGCATCCCTGTTCCAGGCGACGATGCCCACGTGGTGTACGTGTGGTTCGACGCCCTCATCAACTATGTGACCGCCTGCGGCTACCTGGACGACCCGGAGAAGTTCGCCAGATTCTGGCCCTCGGCCCACCACCTCGTGGGAAAGGACATCATCCGCTTCCACTGCGTCGTCTGGCCCATCATGCTCCTCGCCCTGGGCGTGAACCCTCCCGTGACGGTCTTCGCCCACGGCTGGTGGACCGTGGAGGGGGAGAAGATGTCCAAGTCCAGGGGCAACGTGGTGGATCCCTTCGAGATGGTGGAGCGGTACGGACGGGATCCCTTCCGCTATTTCCTCCTGCGGGAAGTGCCCTTCGGCCTTGACGGCGACTTCTCGGAAGCTGCCCTGGTGGGGAGGATCAACTCCGACCTCGCCAACGATCTGGGCAACCTTCTCAACCGGACCCTCCAGATGGTGGACAACTTCTGCGGCGGCGTCCTTCCGGTCTCGGGCGCCGCAGGGCAGCTTGAGCAGGAGATTGCGGAGCTTGCCGCCAAAACCGTGCGGGACGTGGACGAAAAGATCTCCGATTTCGCCTTCGACGAGGCCCTGAAGGCCATCTGGGCTCTCATCGGCAGGGGCAACAAGTACATCGACGAGACCATGCCCTGGAAGCTCGCCAAGGAGGGGAAGGAAGAGGACCTGCACCGGGTGCTCAACACCCTGTACGACGTCCTCAGGCTCGGCTCCCTCCTCGTGGCCCCCTTCGTTCCCGACACGGCGGCCCGCCTGTGGGAACAGCTCGGCCTGGAGGGAGACCCCGGAAAGTGTGCCATCGACGGCTTTGCCTGGGGCGAGAGGACCCCGGGGCTGAAGGTGAACAAGGGCAAGGTGCTCTTTCCACGGATCGACATGAACGAATGGAAGAAGGACAAGGAGGCCAGGGATGGGCGGAAGGCCGCTCCCGCCGCGGCCGCCCCCGCGCCGGAGATCCCCCTGGAGCACGAGGAAGCGGTGGAGATCGACGCCTTCCGGGCCGTGGAACTCCGGGTGGCCCAGATCGTCAGTGTGGAGGAGATTCCCAAGTCGAAGAAGCTCTACAAGCTTTCCATCGACCTCGGGTATGAGAAGCGGACCATCGTCTCCGGCATAAAGGAATTCTTCACCCCGGAAGAGCTTCTGGGCAAGCGCATCGTGATCGTGGCCAACCTGAAGCCGGCGAAGCTCTGCGGCGTGGAGAGCAACGGCATGCTCCTGGCAGCCGGAGACGGGAAGAAGACCACCCTCTCCCTCCTGACCCCCGACAGGGACATCCCCCTGGGCTGCAGGGTCAGCTGAACGCCCCAGCCCCGGACGGAATTCCCGGGAGCCTCCGGCGGAGCTGCCGGAGACTCCCGGTTTTTATTGAAGAGAAAAAGAGGAAACGATCATGGAAAACCACGACAGAAACACGGCCCGCCCCGTCCTGGCGGACACCCACTGCCACGTCATCGAGGGGCGGGACGGTTACGGAGACGCGAACGCCGTCTTCAAAAGAGCTTCGGACGCCGGGGTCGCCCGGATGCTCCTCGCGGGAAGCACCGTCCCCACGAGCGCCCTGGCGGTGGCCACGGCCGAAAAATACGCGCTCCTCGGGGTATTTGCCGCCGTGGGGGTCCATCCCCACGACGCCGCCTCCATACCCTCCTGCTCCGTGGAGGGGAAGGGCATTCCCCGGGAGCTTGCGGACCTGGCCGCGTCCCCCCGGGTGGTCGCCATAGGCGAAACGGGTCTTGACTATCATTACGACCATTCGCCCCGGGAGCAGCAGAAGGAAGCCTTCCGGGCCCACATCCGCTGGTCCCTCGAATCGGGGCTGCCCCTGGTGGTCCATGGCCGCGAGTCCTACGGGGACATAATCGCCATATTCAGGGAAGAGGGTGCCTCCAAAACCACCGGAGTCATCCACTGCTTTTCCGGCACGGAAGAGGATGCCGCCTTCTTCCTGGAGGCGGGCTACTGCCTCTCCTTCGCAGGCCCCCTGACCTTCGCCCGGAACGGAGGGCTCCGGGACCTGTTCCGCAGCCTGCCCCCGGACAGGATCCTTCTGGAGACAGACTCCCCCTGGCTGGCCCCCGTGCCGTACCGGGGAAAGACCAACGAGCCCGCCTTCGTGAAGCTGGTCTATGAAACGGCGGCGGACGTCCGCAACGTCTCCCTGGAGGACCTGGCCCGGACCGTATCCGCCAACGCGGCCCGGCTCTTCGGCTGGGGAGATCCCTGCACCGCGGTGGAGGCAGGACGATGAATTTCCCGGACACGGCCTTCAGCTTCACCCTCGACGCCGTCTGCCCCGTCACCGGGGCCCGGGCGGGAACTCTCCATACTCCCAGGGGAGACATTCAAACCCCGGTCTTCATGCCCGTGGGGACCCAGGCCACCGTGAAGGCCATGGCTCCCTTCGAACTCGAGGAGATGGGGGCGAGGATCATCCTGGCCAATACCTACCATCTCTATCTCAGGCCCGGCGCGGACATCGTCGCCGAAGGAGGAGGGCTCCACGGCTTCATGCAGTGGAAAAGGCCCATTCTCACCGACAGCGGCGGCTTCCAGGTCTTCTCCCTCTCCACCCTCAACCGGATTTCCGACGAAGGGGTCTGGTGCAGGTCTCACCACGACGGGACCCCACACGTCATGAACCCCGAGTGGTCCATGTCCGTACAGAAACAACTCGGCAGCGACATCGCCATGTGCTTCGACCAGTGCGCCCCCTGGCCCTGCTCCAGGGAGGAGGCGGAAGGGGCGGTGCGGCGCACCGCCCTCTGGGCCGCCAGGTCGAAGGAGGCCCACGCCCGGGAATGGCAGGGGGAGCGGCGGCAGGCCCTGTTCGGCATCGTCCAGGGGTCCGTCTGGGAGGACCTCAGGCTCCGCTCGGCGAAGGACATCATTCCCATGGATTTCCCCGGCTATGCCGTGGGCGGCCTCTCCGTGGGAGAACCCCACGGGGACATGTACCGCATCCTCGACAGCCTGAAGGGCGTGCTCCCCTCCGGCAAGCCCCGGTATCTCATGGGGGTCGGGCGTCCCGACAACCTGGTGGAGGGAGTGGCCCGGGGCATCGACATGTTCGACTGCGTCCTCCCCACGAGAAACGGGAGAAACGGTACCCTCTTCACCCCCTATGGTGCGGTGAACATCAAAAAAAAACAGTACGAACGGGATTTTACCCCCGTGGATCCGGAGTGCGACTGCTATGCCTGCCGGACCTTCACCAGGGCCTATATCCGCCACCTGTACCGCTCCGGGGAGATCCTCGCCTCCAGGCTGTGCAGCTGGCACAATCTCCGGTTTCTGATCCGTCTGGGCGAAGAAATGAGGAAGGCTATTCTCGAAGGCAGGTTCCCGGAATTCCGGCGGGCCTTTCTCGGCCGTTTCTCCGGAGGTGAGGCGGAGTGAGTTTTCCCCGCATTCTCGCCGTGGATCCCTGGAACCCGGACCCGAAGGCCATCGGAGAGGCTGCGGAGTTTCTCCGATGCGGCCGCCTCGTCGCCTTTCCCACGGAGACCGTCTACGGCCTCGGGGCGAACGGCCTCGACCCTGCTGCTGCGGCGAAAATCTATGCCGCCAAGGGGCGTCCCTCGGACAATCCCCTGATCCTGCATTTTTCCTCCCCCGGGGACGCAGAATCGGCCGTCCTGGTGAACGGGAGGGCCAGACGGCTCATGGAGCTGTTCTGGCCCGGTCCCCTGACACTGGTCCTTCCCTCCCGGGGAGTCGTGCCGCGGGAAGTGACGGCGGGCCTCGACACCGTTGCGGTCCGGATGCCCTCCCATCCCGTGGCCCTTGCCCTGATCGCGGCGGCGGGACTGCCGGTGGCCGCGCCGAGCGCCAACTCCAGCGGCCGGCCCAGCCCCACTGATGCCCTTGCCGTGGCCTCGGACCTGGAGGACAGGGTGGATCTCGTCCTCGACGGCGGCCCCACGTCAGTGGGACTCGAGTCCACGGTTCTCGACCTCACGGGGGAGCAGATGGTCCTTCTGCGGCCGGGAGGATGCCCGGTGGAGGAGATCGAGGGCAGGACGGGCGGACAGGTTCTCCGTTCAGGCGGCAATGTGCGCCGCTCCCCGGGAACGAGATATCGCCATTATGCCCCCTCGGTTCCGCTGATCCTGCACGACGGAGCAGGCGCGAGGGAGAAAGCCCTCGCCTTCGGGGGACGGATTGCCTGGCTCGGCATGGACGGACCGGAGATCCTCTTCGCTCCCGGCGAGACGGACGGGGAGCTATCCCTCCGGTTTTCCACGCCGGAAAATTTTGCCCGGGGACTCTTCCACGCCCTTCGGGTTCTCGAGTCGTCAGGAGCTTCGGTCATTGTCGCCCAGCGGCCCGGGAACGAGGCGGGCATCGCCCTCGCCCTCAGGGATCGCCTGGAAAGAGCGTCTTCCGGAGAGAAGAACAGCGGCTTGGAAAATTAAGGCTTGCCAAAGGCTCCGGGCCTTGCTAAAATTACCCTCGTGATTCAAGCCGGGGTGGCGGAATTGGTAGACGCGCTAGATTCAGGTTCTAGTGGGCGATAGCCTGTCGGGGTTCGAGTCCCCGCCTCGGCACCATACTGAAGAAAAAGCAGCAACCTTTTTTCTAAAGGTCGTATTATGTCCGTTGACATAATGCGACCTTTTTGTTATCTTTTCTATTTGTCAGTACTCATTTCCCACCAATCTTTTCAGGGAGGTCATACGGTTCATGGCCGAATTTGTCCCCGTCAGCAGCGAGCGCCAGAGATTGACCTTCGGACGTGCCCGGGATCTTGTCGAGATTCCCGACATGATCGAGGTGCAGCGCGACTCATACAACTGGTTCTGCCAGGAAGACGCCGCTCCGGAGGCGCGGGTTCCTCAGGGGCTGCAGGAACTGCTCCACGAAGTGTTTCCTATCGAAAGCTATGACGGCTCCTTCGCCCTCGAGTTCGTCAGGTATCTTCTCGACGAACCCTCCACCGAGGAAGAGGAATCCCGCCAGAGGGATCTCACCTGGTCGCGGCCCATCAGGGCCACAATTCGTCTGGTGAACCGGAAGACGAAAGAAATGAAGGAAGAGGAGATTTTCCTCGGCGACTTCCCCCTGATGACGGGAAGAGGCACCTTCATCATCAACGGAACGGAGCGCGTGGTGGTAAACCAGCTCGCCCGCTCCGCAGGCGTCTATTTCACCAAGGATGAACAGATTCCCGGCCAGGAAGCCTATTCCGCGAAAATCATCCCCGACAGGGGAGCATGGCTCGAATTCAGCCTGACCCCCGGGGATCTTATCTCCGTCAATATCGACAACAGGAAGAAGATTCCCGCGACCCTCCTGCTGAAAATCTTCGGCGCGTCCACAAACGAAGGCGTCCTCGACCTCTTCGATGCGAAGACGGTGCAGAAGGATGTCACCGAGGAGGACGTGAAGGGCATGCTGTCCGCCGAGTCCGTCCTCGACCAGGACGGCTCCACGGTGCTGCCCAGGAACAGGACCATCACCAAGGAACACCTGGAGAAGCTCTGGAGCATGGGCAGGACGAAGGTCCTGGTGTGGGACGCCGACACCGCCGTGGCCGCCACCCTTGAAAAGGACGGGGCCTTCAACACGGACGAGGCCATGGTTGAGCTGTTCCGCAAGCTCCGCCCCAACGAGCCCGCCCGGATCGAGAACGCCCGGGAATATGTCCACAGCCTCTTCTTCGACCCCCGCAGGTACAACCTCGGCCGCGTGGGCCGGTACAAGATGAACCGCAAGCTCGGCCTGGAGATCCCCGAGGAGGTGCGCCTTCTCACAAAGGAAGACCTGGTGAGCATCATCAGGGGGATCATCGACCTCAAGAACCCCGAGAAGACGGACGACGACATCGACCATCTCGGCAACCGGCGGGTCCGTTCCGTGGGCGAACTGCTCCAGAACCAGATCCGCATCGGCCTGCTCCGCATGGAGCGTATCGCCAAGGAGAGGATGACCACCATCCCCGACCTGGGCAACGCCATGGCCAGGGACCTGATCAACGTACGCCCCATCGCCGCCTCCCTTCGGGAATTCTTCGGATCGGGTCAGCTTTCCCAGTTCATGGACCAGACGAACCCCCTCGCCGAGGTCACCCACAGGCGGAGGCTTTCCGCCCTGGGCCCCGGGGGCCTTTCAAGGGAACGGGCCGGGTTCGAGGCCCGGGACGTCCACTATACCCATTACGGCCGGGTCTGCCCCATCGAGACGCCTGAAGGCCCCAACATCGGCCTCGTGACCTCCCTCGCCACCTATGCCCGGCTCAACGAGTACGGGTTCCTCATCACCCCGAGGCGGAAAGTGGAAAACGGCCGGGTGACCGGCGAAATCGTCTTCCTGTCCGCCGACGAGGAGGACAATGTCTTCGTGGGCATGGCCAACACCCCCGTGGATGCCGACGGCAGGATCACCGAGGAGCAGTGCTTCACCAGGTACCAGGGCAACATCGTCACGGTGCCCCGGGAGGAAGTGTCCTACCTCGACGTGTCGCCCAAGCAGATCGTCTCCGCCTCCACGGCGCTCATTCCCTTCCTGGAGCACGACGACGCCAACCGGGCCCTCATGGGCTCGAACATGCAGCGCCAGGCGGTGCCCCTCATCGCTCCCGAGGCCCCCGTGGTGGGCACGGGAGTGGAGCACCGCATCGCCAAGGATTCCGGATCCTGCGTGGTGGCAGTGAAGGACGGCGTGGTGGAGTACGTGGATTCCACCCGGATCGAGATCCGCAAGGGCGCTGAATCCCACATCTATCCCCTCGTCAAGTTCCGCCGGTCGAACCAGGGCACGGTGATCCACCAGAAGCCCATCGTCCGCAAGGGAGAAAGCATCGCCAAGGGCCAGATCATCGCCGACGGACAGGCCTCCGAGGGAGGAGAGCTCGCCCTCGGAAGGAATGTGATCGTCGCCTTCATGCCCTGGGAGGGCTTCAACTTCGAGGACGCCATCCTGCTCAGCGAACGGCTTGTCAAGGAGGACTTCTACTCCTCCATCCACATAGAGGAATACGAGATCGAAGCCCGGGACACGAAGCTCGGCCCCGAGGAGATCACCAGAGACATCCCCAACGTGGGCGAGGACATGCTGAAGAACCTCGACGAGGACGGCATCGTCCGCGTGGGTGCGGAGGTCAACGCCGGCGATATCCTCGTCGGAAAGGTCACCCCCAAGGGAGAGTCCGACCAGACGCCGGAAGAGAAGCTCCTTCGGGCCATCTTCGGAGAGAAGGCCCGGGAAGTCCGGGATACGTCTCTCAAGGTGCCCCACGGAGCACGGGGAAAAATCGTGGCGGTCAAGCAGATGACCAGGGCCGACAGCCCCGACGCCCTCAGCCCGGGCGTCAACAAGGTGGTCAAGATCTACGTCGCCCAGCTCCGCAAAATCACCGTGGGAGACAAGATGGCCGGACGGCACGGAAACAAGGGCGTCGTCTCCAGGATCCTCCCCGCGGAGGACATGCCCTACCTCCCCGACGGCACACCCGTGGACGTGGTCCTCAATCCCCTCGGCGTTCCCAGCCGCATGAACCTGGGGCAGGTGCTCGAGACCATCATGGGCTTCGTGGCCTTCCAGAACGGCTGGAAGGTGGCCACTCCGGTCTTCGAGGGGGCGAAGGAGCACGAAATTTTCGAGCTGCTGGAGCAGCTCAGCAAGGATAAATATCCCGAACTCACCTCCGACGGCATGATTACCCTGTACGACGGCCGGACGGGAGACGCCTTCGAAAAGAAGGTCACCGTGGGCTGCATGTACATGCTCAAGCTTATCCACCTCGTGGACGACAAGATCCATGCCCGGTCCATCGGCCCGTACAGCCTCATCACCCAGCAGCCCCTGGGCGGAAAGGCCCAGTTCGGCGGCCAGAGGTTCGGAGAAATGGAAGTCTGGGCCCTGGAAGGGTACGGCGCTGCGAACATCCTCCAGGAAATGCTCACCGTGAAGTCCGACGACATCCGGGGAAGGCTCAAGACCTACGAGAGGATCGTCAAGGGGCAGAACCTCACCAAGCCCGGCGTACCGGAGAGCTTCCGGGTTCTCGTAAAGGAACTCCAGGGACTCGGACTCGACGTGGAAGTGAAGTACAGCGACGGCCAGATAGGTGAACTGCTCATGGACGACGACGAGGACGAGGTACCCGTCGGACGGTATTCCGGCCCCAGGGAGCGCCCTGTCTTCGAGGAGAAGGAACCCGAGGAAAAGGAAAAGAGCGACTCCGTTTTCGGAGAGGAAGAAATGGAAGAGATCGTTCCCGAGGAAATGCTCTTCGGCGAAGAGCTTCCTGAAGGTATGTCCATAGAAGAAGGGGATGAAAACTGATGGCCCGAAGGGAAATACTCGGGGTGCGGGTCAAGCTCGCAAGCCCGGAAAGAATACGGGAACTCTCCAGCGGAGAGGTGAAGAAGCCCGAGACCATCAATTACCGGACCCTCCGGCCTGAAAAGGACGGACTCTTCTGCGAGCGCATCTTCGGCCCCACCAAGAGCTACGAGTGCGCCTGCGGAAAATACAAGCGCAGCGGCCCCAAGTTCAAGGGGATCATCTGCGACCGCTGCGGCGTGGAAGTCACGGACAACAGGGTCCGCCGGGAGCGCATGGGCCATATTGAGCTCGCCGCGCCGGTGGTGCACATCTGGTACCTCCGGGGCATCCCAAGCAGGCTCAGCCTGCTGCTGGGCTGCACCACCAAGGACCTTGAGAAGGTGGTCTACTTCGCCCCCACCCGCCAGCGGGAAGCCGCCTACAAGGTGGTCATGGAAGGGCGGCGGATCGACCTTGCCCGGAAAAACGACGTGCTCTCCGAGAGCGAGGTCCGGATCCACAGCCACTACGATCCCAAGTTCAAGGCCGAGGAGGCCTTCCGGATCGTCACCGTGGACGACGTACCCGTGAACGAGAACGACCTTCTCTCCGCGGGGCAGGTCTCCCGGTTCAAGACGGAGTACGGCGACGAGAGCTTCAAGGTGGAGACCGCCTTCTCCCTCGTCACCATACCCGACGATCCCTCCTGCGCAGAGGGCGCGGTCATATCGGCCACCGACCTCGAGCGCCTCCGGAAGCGACACGGCGACACCTTTGAAGTGGAGCGGGCCATGGCCGGAAACCAGGAGGCCTTCGTGGTCACCGCCGCAGTCCACCTTCCCTTTGAAAAGGGCGACGTCCTCTCCGAGAGCGAGTTCCGGCTCTACAGCCAGAAATTCCCCGGGAGGTTCACCGCCCAGCAGGAAGTCATCACCGTGGAGGACCCGTGCTACGTGGTCATCGAGGAGGGCATCTCCCCCTTCGCACCGGCGGACATCATCCTCGAAAGAGAGTATGACCTCTGCGCCGCCTACGACAAGAAATTCCGGGCGGGCATCGGAGCCGAGGGAGTCCAGGCCCTGCTGGAGCAGATCGATCTCGACCAGCTCGGCGCGGCCCTCAGGGAAGAAGTCTCCGAGAGCACCGGGCAGAAGAAGCGCAAGCTCATCAAGAGGCTCCAGGTGGCGGAGGACTTCCGGAAGAGCAAATCCACGGCCAAGTCCATGATCCTCGAAGTGCTGCCGGTCATCCCGCCCGACCTGCGCCCCATGGTGCAGCTCGACGGCGGCCGGTTCGCCACGTCGGACCTCAACGACCTGTACCGGAGGGTCATCAACCGGAACAACCGGCTGAAGAAGCTCCAGGAGCTCAAGGCTCCGGAGATCATCATCCGGAACGAAAAGCGCATGCTCCAGGAAGCCGTTGACGCCCTCATCGACAACGGCCGCATGGGCAAGGCCGTGCTGGGCGCCGGAAACCGTCCCCTCAAGAGCCTTACCGACCTGCTCAGGGGAAAGAAGGGCCGGTTCCGCCAGAACCTCCTCGGCAAGAGGGTGGACTATTCCGGCCGTTCCGTCATCGTCATCGGCCCCCAGCTCAAGATCTACCAGTGCGGCCTGCCGAAGCAGATGGCACTGGAGCTCTTCAAGCCCTTCGTCATCCGCCAGCTCGTGGAGCGGGGCCTCGCCCCCAACGTGAAGAGCGCCAAGCGGATCATCGAGCGGGGCCGGGAAGAGATCTGGGGCATCCTCGAGGAGATCATCAAGGACCATCCCGTTATGCTGAACCGGGCTCCCACGCTCCACAGACTCGGCATCCAGGCCTTTGAGCCCGTGCTCATGGAGGGCAAGGCCATCCGGCTGCACCCCATGGTGTGCACCGCCTTCAACGCCGACTTCGACGGAGACCAGATGGCCGTCCACGTGCCCCTGTCCATCGAGGCCCAGGCGGAAGCCCGGCTGCTCATGCTCTCGGCGAACAACCTGCTCTCCCCGGCGAGCGGCCGTCCCGTCATGACGCCCACCCAGGACATCGTGCTCGGCATCTACTACCTCACCGACATGAAGGACGGAGTGGAAGGCGAAGAACTGCCCCACTTCTCCAGCCTGGACGACGCCCTCGTGGCGTTCAACCACGGCGTGGTCAGGGTGGACAGCAGAATAAAACTGATGAACGACCCCGATTGGGGCGGCGGGGAAAAATGGATCGAGACGTCCCCCGGACGGGTCATTTTCAACAGTATCCTCCCCCGGGGGCTGCGGTTCGTCAACCGCCAGCTCGGGAAGAAGGACCTCGGCATCATCCTCGACCGGGCCTACGACATGGTGGACCGGGTGGCCATGGTGAAGATGCTCGACGACATCAAGATGCTGGGCTACCGGTGGGCCACCCGGAGCGGCATCAGCTTCGGCGTTCAGTCCATCATCATCCCGCCGGAGAAGATGGAGCTGACGAGGCAGGCCATGGAGGAGGACGAGGAGCTCAAGTCCGAGTACAACATGGGCATTCTGACCCAGGATGAATACCTCTTCCAGAAGGAAAGTCTCTGGTCCGAGAAATCAAGAGCCATTGCCGACAGCATCGTGGACCACATGGAACGGGTCAACCCCATCCGCATGATGAGCGACAGCGGAGCCAGGGGAAGCCGGAGCCAGATGGGCCAGATGGCCGGTATCCGCGGCCTTATGTCCGACCCGTCGGGACGGATCATCGATTATCCCATCACGGCGAACTTCCGCGAGGGGATGAACATGCTCGAGTACTTCATCTCCACCCACGGCGCCCGGAAGGGCCTTGCCGACACCGCCCTCCGGACCGCCAAGTCGGGGTACCTCACCAGGCGTCTCGTGGACGTGGCCCAGGATCTCATCATCACGGACCACGACTGCGGCACGGACCACGGCATCTGCATCGAGCCCCTGAAGCAGGACGGGAAGGTCATGATCCCCCTTTCGGAGAGGATCTACGGCCGGACGGCCCTGGAAGACATCGCTGACCCCGCGACCGGGGCCGTGATAGTGGCCAAAGGCGAGTGCATCTCCGTCGAGACGGCGGAAAAGATAGAAAAGACGGGAATCGACTCCGTATGGGTCCGGAGCCCCCTGACCTGCGGCCTCCGGCACGGCGTGTGCCAGGTGTGCTACGGCATGGACCTGGCCACCAGGAAGGAAGTCCCCATTGGCGAGGCAGTGGGCGTCGTGGCCGCCCAGTCCATCGGCGAGCCGGGAACCCAGCTCACCATGCGGACCTTCCACACGGGCGGCGTCCGCCTCACCGGCGAGGACATCACCCAGGGTCTTCCCCGGATCGAGCAGCTCTTTGAAGTCCGCCGTCCCAAGAAAGTGGCCTATCTGGCCGGCGTGGACGGCAGGGTGTCCGAAGTACGGGTCATGGAAGGCAAGCGGAAGGTCATCATCGCCTCCGAAAACGCGGAGGGCGAGGAAAAGACCACCTACAACATCCCCATCAGCCAGAACCTTCTCATCAAGGAGGGGGATGAAGTCAGGAAGAGCGACAAGATCACCGAGGGCAACGTGGACCCCCAGCAGCTCCTTGAAGTCGAGGGGATCGAGGCCGTACAGCGGGCTCTCGTGGACGAGATCCAGGAAGTGTACCGCTCCCAGGGCGTGTCCATCAACAACAAGCACATCGAGGTCATCCTGCGGAAAGTGGCTCCGGTGAACCGGGTCAAGATCACCGAGGAGGGAGATACCTCCTTCGTGGCGGGCGACCTCGTGTGGACCGACGACATCGACGCCGAGATGACCCAGATCGAAAAGGAAAACGAGGCCAACATCGCCGAGGCGGTGCGGATCTTCTCCGGCCGGGTCCTCCGGGACGTGGTTTCCCAGAAGCTCAACGAGGCCGTGTCCAGGTACATCGGTGTCCCCCTGGACGAGGAAGCCATCCGGACGATCCTCAGGCCCGGCATGATGATCTCCTCCGTGGTGGTGGACGACGAGGAAGGCGTTCCCGTCACCCTCATCGTGGGCGAGGCCGCTTTCAGGAAGCAGATGGAGGGCATGGACCTCATCACTCCCTTCACCTCCTCCGACGGCAAGGAAATTGCCGCAGGAACGCACCTGACCCTCGGGCAGCTCGGCATCATCACCGCCGACGACCCCACGCCCCTGCTCGTCAGGGACGGCGAAATCCTCGAGAAGCTCGCCGACGGGGTCTATCTCGCCGAAAACATCATCGTTGACGATGAACTCATCGCGAAAGCGGACCGGGTCTTCACGGCGAAGGACGCCGCCCGGTGCAGGGAGCTCAACGTCCCGGCCATCACGCTGTGGCATACGGTGGAACGGGTGAACGTACCCGACAAGCTCGAGGAGAGCCTCAAGGACAAGTGGGGCAAGCCCCTGACCCAGGCCATCGACCGGGACGGCGACGCCATTGCTGACATCCCGCAGCTGGTGGATGCCTCTATTATTAAAGGAATACTCGACGGATCGGTCTCAGCCATCGAGATAGACGGTATCATCTTCTCCAGGGACCGTTTCCTCCGGGATCTCCTGTCGTCGAAGATCTACGGCAAGGTTCTCCTCGAGCCCGTGACGGACAGGAAGGGACATATCCTCGCGGAAGCCGGCGCCGAAGTCAACCAGTCCGTGATCGATGCCCTCGCCGGGTGCCCCGACCTGCAGGAAGTGGTGGTCCGTCCCATGGGCGGCCCCCGGAAGGACGAAAAGAAGATCATCCAGCGGGTGACCTTTGTCCGGAAGCTCCGGGAGGGGCCGAAGGTGAAGCCCTTTGTTCACGGCATCACCAAGGCGGCCCTCGCCACGGACAGCTTCCTGAGCGCGGCGTCCTTCCAGCAGACCGCCCAGGTTCTCGCCGGGGCGGCGGTCAAGGGGGAAATCGACCCCCTCGAGGGCCTGAAGGAGAACGTGATCATCGGCCACCTCATCCCCGCCGGAACGGGAGTCGAGAAATTCCGGGCAGTCAGGCTCGCCCACGCCAGGGCGGTGGCTGAAAAAGCCGCCGGAGCGGCGAAGCAGGAGTAAAGAACGGAAGAACAATCAGAACGGAGAGAGGGCGGGAAAAGTCCAGCTTGACACCAATCCCGCCCTTTTGTTATTATTCCTTGGTGCTTTTGCACAGGAGGGATTCTTTTGCCTTTAAACGAGCTGGCAGTTCCCGAAAGAGTCACGGGAGAGCGTCAGGTGAGGCGGAAGCTTGAAGCAGGCAGGTTGGCGAAACTTTTCATCGCCGAGGACGCCGACCCGGCCATGGTCGGCCCACTCGAGAAGGAAGCGCGGAGACAGGATATTCCCGTGGAAAGAGTCAGCGATATGGTCCGGCTGGGCAGGGCATGTGCCATAAGCCGCGGAGCCTCGGTCGCGGGAATTGAAAGATAAACGGGTCTGAACGCCCGATAGAAAAGAACATATGGAAGGAGGAAGTTGTGTGCCGACTATTAACCAGCTTATCCGGCATGGCCGCGAGGAAAAGAGACGGAAGACCGACGCTCCTGCGCTGCAGGGAAATCCTGCGCGGAGGGGTGTCTGCACCCGTGTGTACACCGTGACCCCCAAGAAGCCCAACTCGGCTTTGAGAAAGGTCGCCCGTGTTCGCCTCACCAACGGGATCGAGGTAACATCCTACATCCCCGGAATCGGCCATAACCTGCAGGAGCACTCCGTTGTGCTCGTCAGGGGCGGGCGAGTGAAGGACCTTCCCGGTGTCCGCTATCATATTATCCGGGGAACCCTTGACTGTGGGGGCGTGGAGAATCGCAAGAGATCCCGTTCCAAGTACGGCGCCAGGAGACCCAAGTAGGGTTTGCGGCGCTTGAGATTGGTTTTTGAGGAGGGGTTGACCTATGCCGCGTAAGGGGCATGTCAAGAAGCGTCAGACTCTGCCGGACACAAGGTACGGCAGTGCCGCACTGGCAAAGTTCATCAACAGCCTGATGCGGAAAGGCAAGAAGAGCGTTGCTGAGAAAATCATGTACCGGGCGCTGGACATCGCCGGGGAAAAGCTGAACACGGAGCCTTTCGAGGTCTTCAAGAAGGCCATGGACAATGTCCGGCCTCTCGTGGAAGTCCGTCCCCGCAGGGTCGGCGGCGCGACCTACCAGGTTCCGGTGGAAGTTCCCGCCGAGCGCGCCCAGGTCCTCTGCATCCGCTGGATGCTCAACTATTCCAGGGCCAAGAAGGGCATGCCCATGGCCGAGCGGCTTGCGAGAGAGTTTATGGACGCCTACAAGGGTGAGGGCAGCTCCATAAAGAAGAAGGAAGACACCCACAAGATGGCGGAGGCAAACCGCGCGTTCGCCCACTACCGCTGGTAGCGGCGGAAGCAAGGAATTTTTATGCTGCAAACTGATGGAAACGAGGCTTGGTGGTAGCTATGCAGACACTTGATATGAAAAGGATACGAAATATCGGAATCGCCGCCCACATCGACGCGGGCAAGACGACGACCACCGAGCGGATTCTTTTCTACACCGGAAAGAACTACAAAATGGGCGAAACCCATGAAGGCGCAGCCACCATGGACTGGATGGAGCAGGAGAGGGAGCGGGGGATCACCATAACCTCCGCGGCTACTACGTGCGTATGGGGAGATAATTTTATCAATATAATTGATACACCCGGCCACGTGGATTTTACCGTGGAAGTCGAGCGATCCATGAGGGTGCTCGATGGAGCGGTTGCCGTATTCTGCGCCGTGGGGGGCGTTGAACCCCAGTCGGAGACCGTCTGGCGCCAGGCGGACAAGTATCATGTTCCCAGAGTCGCCTTCGTGAACAAGATGGACCGCATCGGAGCCGATTTTGACAACGTCGTCCGGGGAATCAAGGAAAAGCTTGGAGCCAGGCCTGTTCCCATTCAGCTCCCCATCGGCATTGAAGACAGCTTTACCGGCATGGTGGACCTTGTGGAGTTCCGGGGCATACAGTATGCCGACGACCTCGGCACCGATCCTCACGTGGTGCCCGTTCCTTCATCCATGGAGGACGAGGCGAAAGCGGCCAGGGACGCCATGGTGGAAATTCTCGCCGATTACGACGAGGAGATCATGTCCCTCTATCTCGACGGGCAGGAAGTCTCCGCCGAACTGGTCAAAAGGGCGCTCCGGGCCGGCACCGTCGGACTGAAGATCGTCCCTGTCATCTGCGGCTCCGCTTTCAAGAACAAGGGCGTCCAGATGCTTCTGAATGCGGTGGTGGACTACCTCCCGAGCCCTGTGGACCTTCCTCCGGTGGTCGGAACAAACCCCGACACCATGGAAGATGTCACCCGGGCCAGCAGTCTCGCCGAACCCTTTACCGCCCTCGCCTTCAAGATCATGGTCGACCCCTTCGTCGGCCGGCTCGTTTTCACCCGGGTCTATTCAGGCAAGCTGACCAAGGGCTCCACCGTGTTCAACGCAACGAACAACGGCAGGGAGCGGGTCGGCCGCATCCTTCGGATGCACGCCAACAAAAGGGAGGAGCTCGAAGAAGCAGAGGCCGGCATGATCGTCGCCCTTCCCGGGCTCAAGGCTACAAGGACCGGCGATACCCTCTGCGATGAGTCGAATCCCGTGGTGCTCGAGAACCTGGTGTTCCCCGAGCCCGTCATCTCCCTTTCCGTGGAGCCCGCCACGAAGAACGACAAGCTGAAGCTCACCAAGGGACTTGTATCCCTTGCGGAAGAAGACCCCACCTTCAAGGTGAAGACTGACGAGGAGACATCCCAGACCATCATCTCGGGCATGGGAGAGCTTCACCTCGAGATCATCGTCGACCGCCTCAAGAGGGAGTTCGGCGTGGATGTCAGGGTCGGCCGTCCCCAGGTCGCGTACCGCGAGGCGGTGAAGAACTCCTCCAGGGCCGAGGGAAAGTATGTCCGGCAGTCCGGAGGCCGGGGCCAGTACGGCCACGTGGTCTTCGAAATGGAACCCCTTCCCGAGGGAGTGGGCTACGAATTCGAGGACAGGATCGTGGGCGGCGCCGTGCCGAAGGAATACATCGCCGCCGTTCAGAAGGGCCTCGAAGAAGCCCTCAACAACGGCATTCTGGGCGGCTATCCCGTCATCGGCGTGAAGGTTGCCCTTGTTGACGGAAGTTACCACGAAGTGGACAGCTCCGAAATGGCCTTCAAGATAGCGGCTTCCATGGGATTCAAGGAAGCCATGAGAAGAGCGGGCCCTGTTCTGATGGAGCCTATCATGGCAGTTGAAGTGGTGACTCCCGAGGACTATATCGGCGACGTCATCGGCGACCTCTCCTCCAGGAGGGGACGGATCGAAGGCATGGACACCAGGATGAACACGAAGGTCGTCCGGAGCTTCGTCCCTCTCGCCGAAATGTTCGGGTACGCGACGGATCTTCGGAGCAAGACCTCCGGCCGGGCAACCTACTCGATGCAGTTCCATCACTACGAGCCCGTGTCAGGAGATGTTGCGGAGAAGGTTCTGCAAGGCTGACGCAAAAAATTACACCAGTTAAATTTCTGAGGAGGGAATCACAATGGCGAAGGAGAAATTTGAGAGGTCCAAGCCGCATTTGAACATCGGAACCATCGGTCACATCGACCACGGAAAGACGACGCTGACGGCGGCGAT
>NZ_SORI01000010.1 GCF_004366815.1 Aminivibrio pyruvatiphilus
GGGGACCTGTTTTCAAATCTGTCTAAAACAGCTCCGCAAAACCCTGGAAATTCAGGGTGCTATTTCAGATTTCAATTTATTTTGGACAGCAGTGACCTCCTTTGAAAAATTATGGAGCAGTCAGTTTTCCCCAGGATCCGTTGGTTTCTGTACTTCTCTCCCCACCTCCTTCCGGCTCTCATTTTCGGGCCGCCAGTGAAAAGGCCAGTTCCGCGAAAAGGGCGGGACCGTAGTCCAGCACTTTTTCATCGATGTCAAAATACTCGTTGTGGTGCCCGGCAGCTATGTCGGTGCCGAGGACGAAATACACCGCCTTTCCGCCCCGTTTCTGGACGGCCCTCATCATCCAGGATACATCCTCGCTGCCGCCGAGGCTGACGGAAGGAGCAATCCTGTCAATGCCTCCGATGGTCAGGGCCTTTTCCCCGACCATCCCCGCAAGCTCTTGGTCGCTCAGGGCATCCACAGCCTCTCCCATCTTGGCCATGGACATCTCCACACCATACATGGAGGCGGCTCCGGAAACGATCTCCATCGCCCTGTCGTACACATAGGAGTTCAGATCCATAGTCAGGCCGCGGGTTTCAACTTTCATAACAGCCCTGGAAGGAACGACGTTGCGGCCGCTCCCGGCCTGGAGAACTCCCACATTGATCCTGGTCGCTCCGTCCTTGTGGGGAGGAATCCCCGCCAGGGCAAGGGTTGCGGATGCTGCCGCAAGCAGGGCGTTCCGGCCTTCATTCGGAGCCCCTCCGGCATGGGCGGCCTTGCCCTTGTACGTCAGGTCGAACTTTGTGGTACAGAGAAAATCGCCGCACGCGGGAGAGACGCTCCCCGTGGGAACCCCCATCCCTACGTGGGCGCCGAGGAAAAAGTCCACATCATCAAGGAAGCCCTTCGCCGCGACGGCCTTTCCTCCCCGGACTCCCTCCTCCGCAGGCTGGAAGATGAGCTTGATCATTCCTGCGAGGGAATCTTTTTTATCCATGAGCAGTTCCGCAAGAGCAAGACCGATGACGGCATGGGCGTCATGGCCGCAGGAATGCATGGCATTATCGTTCATGGAGGCAAAACCTTCCCGGAAGGGACGGTGCTTTTCGTCCTGGGCCTCGGCCACATCCACGGCATCGATATCAAAACGGAACGCGAGAACCGGTCCCGGTTTTCCGGTGCGGAGCAAGGCCACCGCTCCAGTATAGCCGTCCATTTTTTTTATCCACCCGGGGTCAGCGCCCTGGGCAAGGGCCCGCTCAATGAAACCCGAGATCTCCCGGTCAGATGGGCGGCCCATGACGGAGTCCAGGTCCAGCACATTCCTGCCCACGAGAACCTCGTACCCGAGAGAGTCCAGTATGCCCGCTATTCGTGCCGTGGTCCAGAATTCCGTCCAGCCTGTTTCGGCGTGGGCATGGAATTCTCTTCTGAGATCAGTGTACTTCTGCAGTTTCTCTTCACCGAGTGCCGTCATGGAGATCACCTTTCCTTCTCAGTTCGCTGCCAGATAATCAAGGGCGCAGGCAACCAGAATTTCCACGCCGAGGGGAATGGCTTTCTCGTCGGGAAGGAACCTGTTGTTGTGCAGGGGAGCCATGTCCTCCTTCGCAACTTCCACGGGCCTGCATCCAAGCCACATGAACTGAGCCGGGATTTTTCGGCTGAAAAAGGAGAAATCCTCTCCGCCGAGAGCGGGCTTCTCAACCCGCACAATCTTCTCCTCACCGATTATTCCCGAGAGAGTGGACAGGGCTAGCCTCGTCAGGTCCGGATCGTTCATGAGAGGGGGGTATCCCTTCACATACTCCATTTCACAGTCTCCTCCCATTCCCCGGGCTACTCCGGCCGCGATGGACTCTATACGGGAGGGCATCTTTTCCTGGGTTTCGGGGCTGACCGTCCTGACCGTTCCCTCGAGGATGACTTCATCGGCGATGACGTTGTACCTGTTGCCTCCTCTGATGGTCCCGATGGACACCACGGCAGCATCAAGGGGGCTGACGTTTCTCGAAACAACAGTCTGGAGGGCAGTGATCACATGGGCGGCGATGGCGATGGCGTCCACGCCGTTTTCCGGCTCGGATCCGTGGGAGCCTTTTCCTCTCACGGTGAGAAAAAGCCGGTCGGAAGCCCCCATAAGGGGTCCTTCTTTCGTCCCCACCGTACCAGTTTCGAGGGAGGGCCATACATGCATGCCGAAGATCGCATCCACAGCCGGGTTTTCCAGAACTCCTCCGGAAATCATGCCGGGAGCGCCTCCCGTGGGGTTTGCTTCCTCCGCCGGCTGGAAGATGAACTTGACGGTCCCGCGGATACGGTCTTTCAGGTCGGAGAGGACAAGGGCGGCCCCGAGGAGCGCTGCTGTGTGGACATCATGGCCGCAGGCGTGCATTACGCCTTTTATGGTGGAGGCACAGGGATGACCGGTTTTTTCTTCCATGGGAAGGGCATCCATATCAGCCCTGAGCGCCACGCAGGGGCCATCCTCCGCCCCTCTGAGAATGCCTGCCACCCCGTTTCCGCCGATACCCTCGATGACTTCCATGCCGGTTTCCCGAAGAACCCCGGCCACGAGAGCGGCTGTTCCGCTTTCCTGGTTGCTGAGCTCAGGCTCCCGGTGTATCCGGCAGCGAAGATCCGTAATTTTATCCAAATAGCGGGCGATTACAGGTTTCAGTTCCTGATGCATGATGATTCCTCCGGAAAAATGATTTTCTGCTGCAGTCTCCCCCATCAAAAAAGGGAGAAAGAAAAGGGGTGCGGATCAAAGAGAATTGAAAGGCCCGCTCCAGGTACGCCGGGCTGCGATGGCTGCAGTTTAGGGCGTCGTGTGCTGCCGGTCAGTCGGAATAATACCTGATAAAGTAGCATAAGCACGGAGTATTTTCAACACTGGCACTTTCCCGCCACTGTCCAACGGGGAAAAAAGACATGTTGCCCTCATTCCGTTGTGCCGGGCAGGGCTCCTGTTTCGGAATGATCCGTTTTCTGTACCCTCTGAAAAAAGAAAAAACCCGGTAGAGAACATTTTCTCATCCGGGTTTTGCTCTCAGTTTCCGTTGCGCCTGAGCACTTCCTGCCACGTGACAAAGGAATGGTAATATTCCATATCCCCGTCGTCAAGGCCTCTCGTAATTTCGGTTATGTGGGTCTGCTTTGCGCCAATCTGTTCCAGAACGTAGTCCACTGCCACCTGGGGTTTGCTTTCTTCGCCGCACGTGTAAATATCCAGGGCCATATACCCCACTTCGGGCCAGGTATGGATGGAGAGATGGGATTCGCTGATAACCACGACGCCGCTCACGCCATCGGGAGGGAAACGGTGAAAGGATACCGACCAGACCTGGGTATTTGCCCTTCTCGCCGCTTCCACCAGAATCTCCTGCAGCCTGTCAACCTGCGAAATAACAGGTCCGCATCCTGAAGCCTCCACTATGAAATGAAACCCCTTCGGTGACATCTTTTTCCTCCTCTTCCAGGCAGAAATTGTTCTCAAGGGAAGAAAAAAGGCCGGCCGATAATCTCACCGGCCGGCCTGATCATCAAAATAATGGCGGCGGCCATGCCACCATTCTGCAGCTTTCCCGTTTCCGCCTGTTTTTCAAAATTCCGCAGAGGAGTTAACCTCCGCACTGCCACAATGAACAACCGTAGTCAAATTCCTGAGGAATTATATCATAAATGTACCGGGTTGGATGGTTCTGCTATGAACCCTCTTTCCGGTTCCACCCTGGGAAGCGCTGCCCTTCCTTCAGTCGGGGGAGTCCTCTTCTTCCGGTTTTGCATTGAAAAAGCCCGGCAATATGCCGGGCTTTTTCAATGCAAAACTTTATGGTTTACCTGTTTCTTTGTTCTTGGTGGAGCTAAGGGGATTCGAACCCCTGACCTCTTGAATGCCATTCAAGCGCTCTCCCAGCTGAGCTATAGCCCCTTACGCACAACGGGAGTATTATAAGGAGCCCCGCCGATTCTGTCAACCCGAGCAGATAAAAAAAGGAGAAAGAAATCAGCCTGACAGTGACTGTCCTTTTTTCTCGATCCCTTCCAGCAGAAGAATATAGGCTTTTTCAAAGGCATCCAGCCCCTCTTTGAGAAGCCTGCCGGTCACTTCATCGAGGGATATGCCGAGGGCTTTTAGCTCTCCGAGCCTGTGTTTCAGACCTTCCCTGTCCGACGAGACGGTCATCCCGACTGTGCCCGTGGCAAGAAAGGCCTCAAGAGTGGCGGGAGGGATTGTGTTGACCGTATGGGGGCCTATGAGGGAATCCACGTACAGGGTCGGCGAATATCCAGGATTCTTTGTGCCCGTGCTTGCCCAGAGAGGTCGCTGAACCTGGGCTCCCTTTTCTTCAAGAGAGCGCCACCGGAGGCCGGAAAAGAGGGTCTCGAAATCCATGTAGACTGCCCGTGCATTATCCACGGCAATTTTGCCGGCGAGGGACCCTCCGCAGTTTCCGGAAGCGAGGAGTTTGTCCACTGCCGTATCGACCCTGCTGACGAAAAGAGAGGCCACCGAGGCAATTCCTGAAACCGGTTTTCCCTCCGCTGACCGGTCTTCAAGGCCTGCTATGAACGCCTCCGCCACTTCCCCGTACTGTTCTCTCGAAAAAATGAGCGTTGCGTTCACGTTGATGCCCAGAGCGATGCAGCGGCGAATCGCCTTCATGCCCTCCGGAGTTGCCGGAATCTTGATCATGACGTTTTTCTTTTCCGTTAGCCGGGCGAGGGTCTGTGCTTCCGATACTGTCCCTTCCGCGTCGTGGGCTAGAAGAGGGCTGACTTCAAGGCTCACGAAACCATCCCTGCCGGCGCTTTCGTTGTAGACCGGGAGGAATCGGTCTGCCGCTTCCCGGACATCAGCCACGGTAAGGGAGGTATAGATTTCCTCCCTGTTCTTTCCCTGCCGGACCAGGGAAAGAATATCCCCGTCGTAATCGGAGGTCTTCCCGATGGCATTTTCAAATATGGAGGGATTGGTAGTCACTCCCCGAACACCGGCTTCGATCATTTCGTCCAGCTTTCCCGAACGAAGAAGCTCCCTGCTGAGGAAGTCGCACCAAATGCTCTGCCCGAGGGCAAGCGCCCCGAAAATCGAATTTTCCCTTGTCATGTTGAAAAAATCCTCTCCTCTTCAGAATTGAGGCTGAACCATCCCTAGGATGGTACCATCTTGCGAATTTGAGATTCAACGGTGCCCGGCACCCGTAGAAACTGGAAGATCCGGCCTGTATTCCTCAGCCGCCGCACGGAGATCAGCTTCGGTGGCATCCGGGAAGAAGGCCCTCCATCCCCTGTCCTTCATGGGGAACAGGACCCCGGTGCCTTTCGCTGCCGGCATGAGGATCATTTCTTCCATTTCGTTCCAGGGAAGAATGTCCGTTCTCCCTCTCCCCCAGAAAAGGGTCTGCCGGACAAATCCCCTGTCCGAAAGGGTGATTTTCTTGTCATATCCCGCCACGTAAACACAGGCGGACCCTACCAGAAGATAAGGCAAAAAGGCCGACAGGCCGCCGCCCCCTGAAAGGAAGCGGCGAAGCCCGTCGGACAGAAGAAAGAAACCGGTCAGCAGTCCTGCCCCTCTCATCCAGCGGGGAAAAGGAAGGCCGCTGCCCGAAAAGATCTTCGGATTGCTCACTCGGCGGCTGCCTCGCCGGAACCTTCCTTGTCAACCCAGGGTACTCCGATGCCAAGCCTGGTCATGAGCAGCGCCACGAGGGGGTTGAGATAGTTGAGGAAGGCATAGGGAAGATAGGAAAGGGTCGGCACGCCGAGAACGCCGCTGTTGTATGCTCCGCAGGTATTCCAGGGAACGAGGACCGAGGTGAGGGTTCCTGAATCCTCGAGGGTCCGGGAAAGAAGTTTCGGGTCCAGGCCTTTGCCGTCCTTTCGAAACTCTTCAAACGCAGGGCGGAACATTCTTCCCGGCATGACCAGGGCAAGGTACTGGTCTCCGAGGAACATGTTGGTGAACACGCAGGAGGAAATAACCGCCCCCACGAGACCGAAGACGGACTTCACCCTTTCCATGAGCCGCTCAAGGAGCACTTCGAGGAAGCCGCAGGTTTCCATGATACCTCCCAGCACAAGGGCTACCAGGATGAGGGCCACCGTCTCGAGCATGCCCGTCAGGCCGCCCCGGGCGAGAAGATCGTTCAGCATGGAGGCTACTTCTTTTACGGTTTCGAAGCTTTCCGGCTGGAAAACGACTGCCCCCTTGAGCAGTTCATTCACGGCGCCTATGTCGGCGGATTCAGCCACCTGACCGATAAGGCCCGGAGTATATCCGGAGTGGAGGGCCCCAAGCACATCGCCCAGGCCTACTCCCTGGAAGAGAGACATGCCTGCGGCGAGCAGCATTCCCGCAGTAATGCCCGGCAGGGCGGGAACTTTCAGCGCCGCCAGAACAAGGACCAGGAGGGGCGGAAGGAACCCGATCTTTGATATGGCGAATTCGGAGGACATCATCTGCTGGATGACGGATATCCTCGAGCTGTCGAGCTCAGCTCCGGAATAGCTTCCTCCCATATAGGCGGCTATTCCGGCCACGATAAGGAGAGTGGGCCCTGTGGTCCAGAGCATGGCCCGGATGTGGCTGAAAAGATCGCTTCCGGCCACAGCGGGGGCAAGGTTCGTCGTGTCGGACAGGGGAGACATCTTGTCGCCGAAATAAGCCCCGGAGATGACGAATCCAGCCGTAACCGGAGCAGGTACGCCAAGGCCGGCGCCTATCCCCATGAGGGCGATACCAACGGTGCCGCTGGTGCTCCAGGAGCTGCCCGTGGAGAGAGACACAATAGAGCAGATGAGAAGGGACGCAAGGAGGAAATACTGGGGAGACAGGAGGTTCAGTCCATAATAGATGAGGGTGGGAACGACTCCGCTCTGGATCCAGGCTCCGATGAGTCCACCGATGGTCATGAGGATCAGGACGGCCTGGAGGGCGACGGTGATGCCGTTGATCATGCCTTCCTCCACGTCCCGCCATTTCCTGCCGATGAAGAACACGCCCACAAGGGCGGTGAATACCGCGGCAATGAAAAGGGGCACATGGGCCGAGAGAGCCAGTCCGAAGGTGGCGCCTGACTCAAAATGGATGTCCAGGACTCCGTAGCTGATGATAAGGGCATCGATTACGAGAACAAAGAGGGCTTCGCCGAAGCGGGGTTTTCTTCCCCTTTCAATCTCCATACATATCCATCCTTTCCATATCCCTGAAATTTCGCCTCTATTCAGCCGGGCGTTTTTTCATTATAGAGAGAGATATTTCATCTGTCCATTAATTACATTGCCCGGGGGGAAAGAAAAAAGGGTGCAGCAGAAGCTGCACCCCCTGATAGAGCCCGAAAATTAACGTACCGGAAAACGGCCCAGGATATCCGGGCTTGAGACGACGGGAAACCGTTTGCCGAGAGAAGAGGCTTCTCCCGCGAGAACGGCCTTCTCAAGATCGGCGGTGATAAGCTTTTTCGCTTCACTGAAGGAAAGTGACCTGCCCTCCTGCCTTTCCAGAACTTCGAAAATGAAGAATCCGGCTCCTGCTTCCACGGGCCCGACGACAGTATTGAGCGGAGAGGAGAAAACGAGTCTGTCAAGGCTTTCCGCCAGGGTTCCCTCTTCTGCCCACCCGGCTTCACCTCCCGACACGGATGAGTCGGGATCCTCGCTGAAACGGCCTGCGACGGAAAAGAAATCCTCCCCGGAGAGAAGGGCAAGAAGGGCCGACCTGCCTTTTTCTCCGGACGTTATGAAAATATGCCTGATTCTGGCGCTGCTTTTACGGACATATTTTTCCCTGTTCTTTTCAAAATAGGCTTTCAGTTCTTTTTCCCCGAAGGCAAGGCGGGGCGCGAGAGAGGCGATATAGGCATTTGCCAGCAGGTTGATTTGATTCCACCGTATCTGGGCGGCAATTTTGGGGTCAAGATGGAGTCCCTTGAGAACAGCTCCCCTTGAAAAGAGAAGGGCCATGGATACCCTGCCGAGAAAACCGGCCCGCTCCTCTTTCGTCATTTCTTTAGCCGCCAGGGCGGCGAGGGCGTCGCTTCCTCCCAGTTCGAGGCCGAGAAGGTAGAGAATTTCATCGGTAGATACCTTTTCATCTCCGACCATGAGGGCGGTCTCTGCTGCCACGGTTGATGGAACTGCTGCCAGCAGAAGGAAAACGAGAATGGTACAGAATGCTTTCCGGATCTGCCGTTTCATTTTCGAACCTCCATGTCAGAATGCGTCCTTCCGGGAATGGGCGGAGGGACGGCCCGGATAGGGCACGGGTATGTACTGAACTGAAGGCCGTGCGGAAGCGGACTGGGGATAAAGGCTCATAAGGTTGCAGAAGGAGTCGTGATCGTTGGGAACCACCGGCAGTCCGAGAGTGGCCGCTTCGTCCACCGTGATCGGATAATCGTGGGTCCACCGCCCCTCGGTAAGAGTGGTTGCCAGTTCCATCCCCCTCTCCTCTCCAAGTCGGTCGGAAATAAGTTCATACACGAGATCCCGCGTCTGCCGGAGAGCTTTCCTGCTCACGTCGGCAAGGATGAGGGTTTCGTCGTCCACGTCGTTCACGGCCTTGATTTCCACTGCCTTCAGGATGGAGGCCGCGGGAAACTTGCCGATCTGGGGATCAACGGGGCCAAGGACTGCGTGCCTGTCCATGAGGATCTCGTCTGCCGCGAGGGCGATGAGGGTTCCTCCGGACATGGCATAATGCGGGACGACCACCGTCACTTTCGCCGGATGGCGCTTCAGTGCTCTTGCGATCTGTTCAGCGGCCAGGAGGAGTCCCCCGGGAGTATGAATGATGATGTCAATGGGCGTATCGTCGGACGTGAGCCGTATTGCCCTCAGTATTTCCTCCGAGTCTTCGATGTTGATGAAGTTCCTGGAAAACATGCCCCAGAAGCCCATGGTCTCCTGGCGGTGGATCAGGGTAATGATCCTTGTTCCCCGCCTTTTTTCACAGTTCCGGATCGCCGTCACCCTGCGCCACTGGACCAGCTGCTGCTTCAGCTGGGGAAAGACGATGAAAATGAGAAGAAAGTACAGCCAAAGAGATGATCCGTCCATTGGGAGCCTCCTTCCGCCCGAAGGGGAAAAGTTGAGATTCTACTTTGATACCGTTTCTGCAAGATCTGGCTTTCTTCCCGCGATGGAGCGGAAATTCACTTCCCCTTCGTCGAGAAATGCCTCGATGCTCTCTCCCTGGGTGCTTCCCTTTCCGAGCAGGAAGTCGGCCAGCCTGTCCTCAATGAGGGACTGAATGGTCCTCCGGAGAGGACGGGCCCCGTATTTCGGCTGGTATCCCCTGTCCAGGAGAAAGGACATGACTTCATCGCCAACGGACAGGACTATGCCCCTGGAGGAAAGCCTGGAGACCACTTCATCCACCATGATGGCCACTATGGACATCATGCTCTCCCTGTTCAGGGGGCGGAAGACGATCATTTCATCGAGTCGGTTGAGAAACTCCGGTCTGAAGATCCTGTTGACCTCGTCCATGATCGCCGCCTTGAGCTTGCTCCAGTCGAAGGGGTCCTTCTCGTCCCCCCCGGAAAAGCCGAGGGTGGACCCCCTGGCCGCCTCCCTCGCCCCCACGTTGCTGGTCATGAGAATCACCGTGTTCCGAAAATCGACCGTTCTGCCCTGACCGTCGGTCAGCCGTCCGTCTTCGAGAATCTGGAGCAGGATGTTGAAAATATCGGGATGGGCCTTTTCGATCTCGTCGAAGAGCACCACGGAGTAGGGTCTCCTGCGGACCGCTTCGGTGAGCTTGCCCCCCTCTTCGTAACCTACGTACCCGGGAGGGGCGCCGATAAGCTTGGACACTTCATGTTTTTCCATGAATTCACTCATGTCAAGACGGATCATGGTATCTTCAGCGCCGAAAAGAAACTCGGCAAGGCGCCTGGCGAGTTCCGTTTTTCCCACTCCGGTAGGGCCCAGCAGAAGGAAGCTGCCGATGGGCCTCCTGGGATCCTTCAGACCGCTCCTGGCGCGACGGATGGCCCTGGAGACGGAAACCACCGCTTCACTCTGGCCGATGAGCCGTTTTTCAATCTCCTCTTCCATGCGGAGAAGCCGTTCCGATTCCTCTCCGGTGAGCTGGAACACGGGAATCCCGGTCCACTCGGCCACCACGTCGGCGATGTCCTCGCCCGTTACCACAGGCTGGTAGGAGTTTCTGCGCGAGCGCCACTTCCTTCGTTCTTCCTCGAGATCCTCCGAAAGCTTCCGCTCATCGTCCCGAAGACGGGCAGCTTTTTCAAACTCCTGGGAATCCACTGCGGCTTCCTTTTCCCTCCTGATTTCCTCCAGCTTCTTCTCCATCTCCTTCAGGGAGTCAGGGGTCTCCATGGCGTTAATCCTCGCCCTGGCAGCCGCCTCGTCAATGAGGTCGATCCCCTTGTCCGGGAGATGGCGGTCAGTGATATAACGGGCTGAAAGCCGTGCCGCGGCCTCAAGGGCATCATCCTGGATCTTCGCCCTGTGGTGGGATTCGTACCGGTCGCGAAGTCCTTCCAGGATAAGAATTGAGTCGTCCACGCTCGGTTCATGGACATGAACCGGCTGAAACCGCCTCTCCAGGGCGGCGTCCTTTTCTATGTGTTTTCTGTATTCGTCCAGGGTGGTGGCACCGATGACCTGGAACTCCCCCCTGGAAAGACTGGGTTTGAGGATGTTTGCGGCATCCACGGCACCTTCCGCCCCGCCCGCGCCGACGATGGTGTGGATTTCATCTATGAAGAGAATGACATCCCTGGCGTCGGAAAGCTCCTTCACCAGTTTTCTCATTCGCTCCTCAAATTCCCCGCGGTATTTGGTTCCTGCGACGAGGTTTCCCATGTTGAGCTGCATGACCTTTTTGTCCCTGAGAATTTCCGGAATGTCCCCGTCGGCAATTTTCTGGGCAAGGCCTTCCACTATGGCCGTCTTGCCGACGCCCGGGTCTCCGATGAGAACGGGGTTGTTTTTCGTCCTCCTCGAGAGGATCTGGATTATTCTCCTGATCTCCTTGGTTCTCCCGATAACGGGATCGAGCTCGCCGTTCCTGCTTTTCTCGCTCAGGTCGAGGGCAAGCTGGTCGAGAGTGGGCGTCTTGGTCCGGCCCTTTTTCCGGCCCGTCTCGGCCGGCGGCTCCGCTCCCCGGTCTCCGTCACTGTCCGCTCCCCCGAGGAACCGCTGAACTTCCCTGACCAGCTGGGCGTGATCAACACCGATGGACTGGAGCATCTGCGCGGCCATTCCCTCGCCTTCGGCGAGGATACCAAGAAGAATGTGCTCCGTTCCGACATAATTGACGCCCATGTTCCGCGCTTCCCGTATAGAAAGGTCCAGCACCCTCTTTGCTCTCGGGCTGAGGGGCAGATCCACCGGCTTGAGGATGGGATGGGATTTGCCGACCGACTCCTCTATCCGGCGTTTCATCTCGTGAAGGTTGATCCCGAGAGATTCCAGGGCCTGCACAGCCACCCCTTCCCCTTCAGCAAGGATGCCGAGAAGGATATGCTCCGTGCCGATAACGTCATGCCCGAGGCGAAGAGCCTCCCTGTGGGCGAGCTGGACTACCTTCTTGCCTCTCTCAGTAAAAAACTGCCACATGATTCATCATCCTTTTTCTCTCCCGGTCAGGGAGTCTCTCCTTCGGCTCATGCCAGAGCCAGGCTCCGGAGCATTCTCTTCAGAAGCTCCGCCTGTATGGCGTTCCGTTTGTAGGGGGACACGTCGAATTCCGTGCTGCCGAGCTCGTCAGCGTGACGGAGGGCCACCTCGATCAGGATACGCTCCCGGGAATCGATCATTCCCCGCTCCTGGAGCGACGTGAGAAGCCGTTTCGCTTCCTGGTCGGTAATGGCATCCCCGACGATTTCTTCGATGTGGTTGATTTTTTCCTCCGGGATATCATAGCAGAGGCGGAAGATGCGAATGTAGCCGTGGCCCCCTCTCTGACTTTCCACGATATATCCCCGCTCAGGGGTGAAGCGGCTTCTGAGGACGTAATTGATCTGGCTGGGCACGCATCCGAAAATTTCCGCCAGCTCTTTTCTCCGGAGCGACACGGCCTGTTCGTCCATTTCGGCAAAAAGGTTGTTGATATAATTTTCGATGACTCTCGTCAGACTCGCCATGGCACTTCCCTCCAGACGTATTATTTCCCGATGATTATTCTACGCCATTGGTCAGCATTAGTCAACTTAATGGACTTCTGCCATGGCCTGCCCGAAACGGCACTCTTATTTTTTGAAGCTGCTTTCCTTTCCTTCAAAAAGACGGAGGATGTTCTCCCGGTGCCTGACGGTGGAAAGGACCGCCAGGGACGTGAGCAGAAGGAGGAAGGGCAGAGGGAACGAAAGAAGGGCTGCGATGACGGGAAGGCACCAGAGAGAAATGAGGGACGCAAGAGAAACATATCCCTTCAGTTTCAGCAGGGCGAACCAGATGATTCCTCCTGCAGGGGCCAGGAAAAAGGAGATGGGCGGATGGAGAAAAAACACGACGCCGTAGGTGGAAGCGACGCCCTTCCCGCCCCGGAAACCGAGCCACAGGGGGAAATTGTGACCGCAGACTCCTGAGAACCCGGTGAAGGCTATGGTCCAGGAATCATCCACGCCGGCGGCGCGGGCACACAGAATACCGACGGAGGCCTTGATCATATCTGCAAGGGTCACCGCCACCGCCCATTTTTTCCCCATGAGTCGTCCCACGTTGGTGGCACCCACGTTTCCTGAGCCGAAAGTCCGTATGTCCACTCCCTTGACCGCCCGGGCCGCAAGATAGCCGGTGGGGAAGGAGCCAGCGAGATACCCGAATATTATCCAGAACAGGGAGTTCATCTTTTCCTTCCTTTCTTTTCTATGAAGGCATCCACCACGAGGACGCCCTTTCTGTTGACAAACAGAGGGTTGACGTCGAGTCTCGCCACTTCCCTCTCGCAGAACGCCAGTCTCGAAAAGGCGGAGAGAGCCGAGGCAAAGGCTTCGATATCGAGACGTTCCCTTCTCCATCCTTCGAGCAGCAGGGGGTAGCCCCTTGATTCTCGGATCATTTTCAGGGCCTCTTCCCCGTCGAAAGGAGCCACCCGGATAACACCGTCAGGAAGAATTTCTGTATATACGCCGCTGATTCCCGTTTCCACCACGGGGCCGAAACGGGGATCCCGCCTGAATTCCATCCTCCATTCGGTTCCTCCCCTGATCATTTCCTGGACCAGCACTCCCCGGATTCTCGCCCGGGGATCGGCAACCCTCGCTTTTTCGAGGGTTCTGCCATAGGCGTTCCTCAGCTCTTCCCGGTCCTGCAGATTGAGGGCAACAACCCGCGCCTCAGTCTTATGAAGAATATTCGGCGACATGACCTTGAGGGCCACGGGGTAGCCGATTGCCTCGGCCGCTTCCGCGGCTTCCCTGAAGGAACGGCAGAGCCGCTCCCGGGCCACGGGTATTCCGAAGGCGCCAAGAAGGACTTTCGCATCATATTCCGTGGGACGGGGATGAATGGGGCATCTGGGCGGAGCCGACTTCT
This sequence comes from Aminivibrio pyruvatiphilus, assembly GCF_004366815.1. NCBI lineage: Bacteria > Thermotogati > Synergistota > Synergistia > Synergistales > Aminobacteriaceae > Aminivibrio > Aminivibrio pyruvatiphilus. The sequence goes on from NZ_SORI01000010.1 coordinate 13,510, forward strand.
CCGCCTGGACGGGAAGTCGTGCTCCTCCGGCTGAGAAAGTACAGGCCAGAGCATCCAGGCATCTCCCTATACCCGGAATAAACGGGATTCCAGCTTTTGCCGCACCGCTCAGGAACTCTGCGCCTGGAAAGGAGAGAGCGGACGTCAGGAGGCAGGGGCGGCTGCCTTCCTGTACTGCTTCCCCAAAAGCCCGGATCGGGGGGAAAAGTTCGCCGTTCCTGACCACTTTCAGCACGGGAGCGGCACCGTCGTCCTCGTTGAAAAGCGGTATATTCCTCCTGGCGGCTTCATTTCGGACAAGCCGTGCCGTTTCTCCCTGGCCTGCTTCGAGAAAAATTCCCCGGTAAACATCATCACCTGCCGTCATGAAGGCGGCTGCTCCGTCCGCGATCCGGGAGGGTTCGTGAAGGGAAACAACGCCGAACTGGCGGAGTGCGGCTTTTTCCACCCGGTCCTCACCAGGTACGGGGTCAACTTCAAGCAGTCCCACGCATTTTCCCTGCCTGGCGGCGCCGGCGGCAAACTCGAGAAGTTCCCGGCCCCTGCGGAGCCTTTCAAGGATAAAGGCGAAAAAAAGGACCTTCGGATCGAGATCAAGAATGGCCCAGGCAGCATCCACGGGAGAGAGATCGCTCCTCTCCCCGAAGGAGAAGGCGTAGCGAAGGGGAATCGATCTCCCGTCCGATTCACGCACCGTTCTCTGGAAAAGATCCCTTCCCTCGGCGAGGAGAGCGGCCTTACCCCTGTCGTTTCCAGAAAGAAAAGGAGTGATCAGCCCTCCGCTCCCGGGGCCGATGATCTTTGAACCGGCCTTTTTTGCGAGATTCCGCATGGAAGCGGGAACATCCCTGGCCCATCCCCTCCCCAGCACAATAAAGGGTATTTTTCCCGCAATGCATTCCCCGAGGATTTCCCTGCCCCGGGGTCCGTCTTTTTCCCCGATAAGCACTGTCTGGGGAGAATCTTCGTTGTTCATGGAGGGAACCGGTTCGACACCGGGAAGAGCCAAAGAAAAGATCTCCCTGCCCTCCCCGGCCAGGAACGTCCTTCCCATTCCGGGCAGCCTGCCATTTCTCCGCAACCTCCACTCCCCCTTTTTCTCCGCAGGATATCAAAAAAGGGGAGAGCATGTTCGGCCCTCCCCCGGGAACGCAGACGCCGCTGATCGAGGAAAATCAGGATACTCCCTTGATCCTGTCGGAACCCTTCTTTATATTCAGCTCCACAAGGTCCTTCTGCTGCAGAATTTCCCATTTCAGGTTCAGAACGAGAAGGAAAAGAGCGGAATACCCGTCCACTTTCCAGGCGGACGCCTCTTTTTCAAAGGCCTTGAAAATAGTGGAAATCTGTTCTTCCCCACGGCCCTCCTCTTCCAGGGACCGGAGGAATTCGTCAAGGTCTTCCATGCTGTCCATTTCTGCAGCTCTCAGAATGTCCCAGAGGTAGGAAAGACTTGTCTCCAGGTACTCCTGGGAAGGAACAAAGGGTGGGAAGCCGGTTTCCACCGCCGCATCGGACCATCTTCGCAGCACATCGCCCCGTTCATCGAAGTACTGCTTCAGGGCAGCCCTGTCGAAAACCTTCCGCCGGAAGGGAGCCGGCTCGGGGGAAGACGGAACAGTAACAGGCATGGCCGATTCTCTGGCCGCTTCCAGGAGAGAGAGGAACCCTTCATCGGCTTCTTCGAGCAGAGCGCTGAGCCGAAGCAGTTTCCTCTGCATCTTTTTCTTCGTGGCCATATCGGTGGGCAGAGATACTTTCGGGGCATTCGCAGCCCAGGCTTCCTGGAGGACGGTGCGTATTTCGAGGGTGAACGGCAGATCCCTGTATTTCGCCCATTCTCTCAAAGCTGCCCGCTCCCTGTTCAGGGAGAGGACATAAGAGACGGCGGGATAGCCGTATCGTTCAGGTGAATCCAGGGTCGCAAGAGGAATCGAACGGGACATGTCCGCCAGGAATTCTTTCTGGACAATATCCTCCACTTTCGCCACATCATCGGGAAAACTGACGAGAATTTTCACCGTGCACAAGTCGGCGATGCCGGCCAGAACCGACTGCTCGCCCGTCGGGGGCGTCCCGGCGGTCCTGAGAAACTCCTCTGGGGTCTTCGCCCTTCCGAAGACGCTGTACACTTCGATGTTCTCTCCCTCGACGAGGTTCTGCAGAAGGTTGCTGATCCTCCCCGCGAACTCTTCATAGAGAGAGTACTTTTCCATGTACTTCCTTCCCCATTCGTCAGTTCTCGATCCGTTCATCGCTTCATCACCGCCCATAATTATAAAGTGCTGCGAGCCCACAAAAAAACCGGGGGTCAGCCGGTAAAAGCCCCAAGAAAGAACGAAAGGCTACCTGTGGGCCATTTCCCTGAATACATAATCCATCGGCAAGTATATAGTAAGACAACTCCATTGAAAAGCCCTCTTGGGAAATGGAGCCTCTCAATGTCAGGTTCCCTTCTTTTCTTTTCCGAGGAAAAAACGTTCCAGCAAAAGTACGTGGGAAAGGAGCTCCCCCCTCGCCCGCCTCTTCGCGGCACTCAGAAAAAGGGCCGCATTCGCTCTCTCCCCATTGCGGAGCCAGGCATGGGCGAGAAGAGAAAAGTAAACGGCCTGCTCTTGTTCGTCCCGGTCCCCGAAAACAACCGTCCGCCCTTCCTCGTTTCTTCCGAGGATGTAGCTCATGGCAAGGTTCATGTAGACGGCACCCTCGTTCGGGTTGAGGGCTACGGCCTCTATGAGGGGAGCCTTGGCTGCAGCCCACCCGGGCACTGTTTCTCTCCCGCCGGGAAGAGGGACGGAGAGGGGGATATGCCCCTCCAGGGGGCCCTCTTTTACCGGTGTAATGTCCCTCCAGCGGCGTTCACTGAACGGCACGCCGCCGAAAACCCGGTTACTCTCCGCGGAAGCTCCGGAAACCGGCGAGGGCGGAAGGAGCATTCTCTTCCAGAAAAAGGAGAAAGCGGTTGAATAATTGCCCCGCCCGAGCTGTTCAATTCCCTTCCCCGAAAGAGCTTCGGGGGATTCTTCAGCTGAGGGACCCACCACCCCCGCCGCCCTGCGTCCCTTCTCCCTGCCGGGAGAAGCTTTATCCGCCCTGGGGGGCTTTGCGGGAGACGATGTCACGGAAGGCTCTCCGTACGCGGAAAGGGAACCCTGTACCGCCGGCCTGGTCTGACCTGCCTGGGGCTGTCCCTTCTGTCGGGGGCGCACTGCTGGAGCAGGCTTTTTTTTCGGAGTCGGGGACGAGGGAGGAGTCTTGAGTGTTTTCATCCCGTCCTTTGGTGTATTTTTTTCCTCCTTCGGTGCTTTCTTCTCGTCAGGGACCTTTTTTTCTGCGGTGGGTGGCACAGGGGCATTGTTTCCGGTTTCCGGAACCCTTTCTTTTTCCTTCCCTTCAGTCGGCTTCGCTTCGGGTGAAAGGGCGGAAAGAGCCTTTTCAGCTTCCGCCAGTGCTGACGCGGCCAGAGAGGAACCGGGATGAAACTCCAGAACCGCCCTGTAAAAACCCGCGGCTCCTTCCATGTCGCCGGAGGCTTTCTTCACATCACCTAGTCCCATCAGGGCATCATGGTCGTCGGGCATCAGGTCAAGGGCCTGAAGAAACCTGTTCCAGCTCTCCTCGAGATCACCGAGACCAAGGGCGGCCCGTCCGAGAAGGACTTTTTCCTTGGAGAGGATATCCCTTTCCAGTCTTTCTGTTTCTTCGTTCTGAGCTGAAAGCTCTTTCTCCGCCCGTTCAAGATCGGTACGGTATTCTTCTGAAGAGGGCTGCAGGTCCAAAGCCTTTTTGAAGGCGGAAACGGCCTGGACAAAATCGGACTTCGCCTCGTAGGCCCTGCCCATGCCCGCAAACACAGCGGCATCGGAAGGGTCGAAGTTCACGCTTTCCTGGAAGGAACGGATGGCATTGTCATAGGAGGACATGGAGAAAAACAAAAAACCGAGTTTTGCATGCACCCGGGGGTCTCCCGGCGCGACCTGAAGACATCGGTAGTAGGCATCGACCGCCTCTCCCTTCCGTTCAAGCCGTTCGAGAGCTTCCGCTATGCCGAGGAGCGCGTCGAACTCCAGGGGGTTCTTTTCCGCCGCCCGGTTGTAGTAAACGAGAGCCTGGGCGTAGTCTCCGCCCCTGGAATGTTCCCGGCCTTTCAGGACCAGTTCCCCGGTACTCTCCCTGCCGAAAAGGAAATAGGCTCCCACCGCCACTGCCGCAGCAGCCATACCGGCGGCGGCCATTCTTTTTCCCCTGCCCGTTTTTCCCGAAGACTCCCTTTCAACGGGTGAAACAAGGGGGGCAGGATACTCATCCTGCTCGGACAGCAGCAAATCTTCTTCCCCGGGAAGCACAGATTCATCCTGCAGGAACTGCAGATCATCCCCGGAGTTCTGCCGTATATCCTGACGGCTTTCTTCGTAAGGTGCTTCGGTCCTTTCGGCTTCATCCGGCCCGGAGGAATAAATCCGATTTTCTCTTTCTCCTTCACCGGAAGGAAGAATTTCATCCCCTTCCGGTGAAGGAGCCGGCGGCTCTGTTTCGGAATACGGCCTTTCGGCCGCTGGCTCTTCAGCGGAAGAACCGTCCTTTACCGAGCGTCCGCCCCTGTATACGGCAACGGGAAGCCCCAGAAGGGCCGCCACGTCGTCCTGCATTTTCTGTGAAGATTCTTTTCCAGCTTCTTCCGGCTGAATAGGTTTCTCCCTCAGCCAGTTTTCCAGGTTCCTGTCCATTGCCCCACCCCTTGGTGAACCGGAATCCTTTCAAGTGTACTAAAAAAACGATTTCCGGGCCAGTCCCGAAAAAACGGCATTGAAATGAAGGGCACAAAAAAAGCCTTTCTCTTTCGGAGAAAGGCTTCTTTTCTGCAATGGTGCGGAGGGGGAGACTCGAACTCCCACAGCCCTGCGGCCACAAGGTCCTTAGCCTTGCGCGTCTACCTGTTCCGCCACCCCCGCGCAACGACGGATATTATAATCGCCCTTTTCAAGAGAGTCAAGAGACCGGGGAGAAGAAAACTAAAATTCTCTTCTCTCCTTGATCCTGGCGGATTTCCCGCTCCTCTTCCTGAGATAGTAAAGTTTTGCCCTGCGGACTTTGCCCAGCCTCTTCACTTCAATCTGGCTGATAGAGGGGCAATGCAGGGGGAAAACCCTCTCCACGCCCACGCCGCTGGACACTTTTCTCACGGTGAAGGTCTCGCTGAGCCCCCCGTGCTTCCTGGCGATGACAACGCCTTCGAACACCTGGATACGTTCCCTCGTACCTTCCTTAACCTTCACGTGCACCCGAACGGTGTCTCCCGAGCGGAAATCGGGGACGTCGCTCTTCAGATACTTCTTTTCCACAAGACTGATTACGTCCATTGTATATGCCCTCCTTGCGTCCATTTCTCTCTTCATTTTTTCAACATTTTTCAACGCCATCCGAAAAAACGGTCCAGCACTACGCCCACGGCTGTCCTGACCGAAAGATGGTTGTAATCGCCGAATCCTCCCGAAAGAGGCTGCAGCACTATGTGGCACCGGCCGAGCACCTCTTCGTGGAGTCCCGACCCTGTTCCGAAGACAAAAAGCACCGGCTTTTTCTCCCGAAGAATTCTTCTTTTGGCTTCGAGCCAGTGAAAACCGCCTTCCCTCCGGCGGGCGGTGGTCCCAATGATCAGGGGAGGTTCTTTTTCCCTCCTGGTCACCCATTCCGTCGCCCTGTCGAGAGAAGGGAAAATCTTGATTGTGCCGAAGGCCTCTTTTCTGTCGGGATTGACATCTCCTCCGGTACCGCCGGTCCAGTGGGCAGCCATGGTCTTGACAAGATCCCTCTGGCTTGCCAGCGGTGTTGTCACAAGAAACCTGTCAAGGCCGTAGGTCCTGCATGAACGGCCAATGTCTGAAAGATCCAGTCCCGTGACCGCCGCCGTCGTTTTTTCGCCTTTTCTGTCAAGTACCGGCGAATGCACCAGGGCGGCGTAAACACCTTTCGGCAGATACTGCCGGATATTGGCCTTACTGATCAGTTCAGGCCTCCTGGCAAGGGTTCTGGCGGCCGCTTCGCTCCTGCGCCAGTTCTCAATCTCCGCGGCATGTCCCGAGAGAAGCACATCCGGAGCAGGCACCCCATCCCATTCGGAAGGGCGGGTGTAGTGGGGATGATCGAGCATCCCCCGGAAAAAGGAGTCCTCCACCACCGCCGACTCTTTCCCGATAACCCCGGGAACAAGCCTGGCCATGGCATCGATGACGGCCATGGCGGGAATTTCACCGCCGGTGAGGACAAAGTCCCCCATGGAAATTTCCCGGTCCACCCGTTTTTCGATAAAACGTTCATCGAGCCCCTCGTAATGACCGCAGATGATCACCACGTGATCTCTTGCGGCGAGAGTCTCGACGATTTCCTGTGACAGGAGGTCTCCCTGGGGAGACGGGCAGACTACATACGCAGGCCCTTTCCCGGCCTCAACCGTATCGAGGGCTTTTTCGAGGACATCCGGCAGAAGAACCATTCCTCCGCCGCCTCCGAAGGCATAATCGTCCACCTGCCTGTAATTCCCGGTGCCGAAATCCCTCAGGTCCACCACGTCAACGCGGATAAAGCCGTTCCGGATCGCCCTCCCGATCATGCTTTCGGAAAGAAAATCCCGGAAAAAACCGGGAAAGGCGGTGACGATCGTTACGTTCACGATTCCCAGAGCCCCTCGATGAGGGAAATCCTCATTTCTCTTCTGTCAAGGTCCACTCCCGCGATAAACTCCCTTACCGCAGGTATGAAATGATCGGTTCCCGCTTCGTCGCGCACGACGTAGAGGTCGTTCTCTCCCGCCGGAAACACCTCGGATACCGTTCCCAGCACATCGCCGGTTGAATGATCCACCACCGTCATCCCTATAAGGTCGTCAACCCAGAAAGCTCCTTCCTCGAGAGGATACCTCTCCTCGGGGAAGATTTCCACGGTCGCCCCCACAAGGGCCTCAGCTCCGTTCCTGTCCGTCACTTCCTTTGTCCCGGCCACCACGATTCCCTTGCTGTCAAGAAACCGGACCGAAAGAAGAGTCAGTTCCGCCCGGAGCGTTCCGTCGCTCCCGTACAGCCTGAGCGTGTCCATATCGGCAAACCGTGCGGGATTGTCGGTCTGCGCGTGGATTTTGAGCTCTCCACGCAAACCCTGCGCCCCCACGACACGTCCGATCAGAACCCTATTCGTCCTCAACGATGTCCACATCCACCCGGTCGTTGACCTTCACCGCAGCCGCCTTCGCAAGAAGACGGACGGCGTTGATCGTCGCACCGCGTTTTCCGATCACACGGCCCACGTCATCGGGGGCGACGTGAATCGTAACGGCCGTCACGCCCCGGTCGTCAGTCTCGGCTTCGACCCTGACACTGTCCGGATCTGTTACGAGGCGCCTGACGATGAATTCGACGAGCTCCCTGTAGTCGGGCATGACTATTCGGCCTGCTTCTTGCCCGCCTCGAATTTCTCCCAGACGCCCGACTTCTTCAGCAGTCCCCTGGCCGTATCGGAAGCTGTCGCTCCGACAGTCAGCCAATAAACGGCCCTTTCTTCATTGACGGTGATTTTCGCGGGTTCCGTCATGGGGTCATACGTCCCGAGAAGCTCAATGAACCTTCCATCCCTGGGAGAGCGGGAATCCGCAACAACCAAACGGTAAAACGGGGCCTTCTTCCGTCCATGACGGGCAAGGCGAATACGTACTGCCATATACCATACACCTCCTAAAAGAATACCGGATCACACCTGGGAATTGCTTCTTTCTCCCGGCGGTCCGTGACCGGACACTGCCTACTTGAACCGGAAGCCTCCGCCTCCGAAGAGACCCTTCGGGAGACGAAATCCTTTGTCTCCCTGCTTCCCGAACTGCTTCCATAGTTTCCGCATCTGCTCGTACTGAGCAAGAAGCTGGTTCACCATCTGCACCGATGTACCGGACCCCTGGGCTATCCGCCGCCGCCTGCTTCCCTTTATTACGGCGGGGTTTCGCCGCTCCTCCCGTGTCATGGACTGGATGACGGCCTTCGACTGCTTCATCCGCTTCGGGTCGAGGTCATCGCTTCCCATTCCCTTCATCCTGCTGAAGCCGGGAATCATCTCCATAACCTTGTCCAGGGGGCCCATCTTTTCTATCTGCTCGAACTGAAGGAGGAGATCCTCCAGGGTGAACTTCTTTTGCTTAAGGCTTTCAGCGATCTTTTCCGCGCCGCCGGAGTCCGCCATTTCCCTGATCTTCTCGGCGAGCCCCATCACGTCGCCCATGCCCATGATCCTCTGAGCCATGCGCCTGGAATCGAACACTTCCAGGGCGTCTGTTCCCTCCCCGACACCGGCGAGTTTGACAGGGACTCCTGTGACCTGCCGGATGGCAAGGGCTGCGCCTCCGCGGGCATCACCGTCAAGCTTCGAAAGGACCACTCCGGTGAGGCTGAGTTTTTCATGGAACGCCGAAGCAACCTTCACCGCTTCCTGGCCCGTCATGGCATCCACCACGAGAAGAACTTCCGTAGGCGGCAGCTGCCGTTTCATCGCCGCAAGCTCTTCCATGAGCTCTTCATCGGCGTGAAGCCTTCCGGCCGTGTCAAGAAGGATAACGTCATGCAGCCTTTCCGAGGCGAACCTGACCGCTCCCCGGACGACGGAAAGAACGTCCGACTCCCCCGCCGCAGGACCGAAAAAGCCTATCTTCGACTGCTCGGCAAGAATCCTGAGCTGCTCCACGGCGGCCGGCCTTCTGAGGTCGCAGGCCACCACGAGGGGTTTATGTCCGCTGGAAAGTTTTTTTGCAATTTTCACCGTGGTGGTGGTTTTTCCGCCGCCCTGGAGTCCGACCATGAGGTAAACCGACGGGGGCCTGGGCGAAATGACCAGTGGGGCGGGTTCGGTACCCATGAGCTCCGAAAGCTCCTCGTAGACAATGGCCGTAACCTGCTGGCCGGGAGTAATGGATTCGAGGACATCCTTGCCGACCGCCCTGGTTTTGATGGCTTCGACGAGGGTTTTCACAACCTTGTAATCCACGTCGGCTTCAAGGAGCCCCCTCCGGACCTCCCTGAGGGCACTGTCAACATCGGATTCGGAAAGCTTGCCCCGGCTCTTCAGTTTGGCGAAAACGCCTTCCAGGCGTTCACGAAGTGCGTCGAACATCGTGGTCTTCCTCCGGTCGTGGATTCGTTCCGGTGCTTCCCGGTTTTTCTTCGAGGGCCCTGCGGAGCGTGCGGATTTCTTCCTCGAGCCCCTCTTCCCTGCGATGAAAACCGAGGAGCGCTTCAAGTTCTTCCAGTTTTTCCCGGCTCCTTGAAATGAGGTCGTGCACGGCCTGCCTGCTTGCCCCAAGTTTTTCAGCCGTTTCGGAAAGGGAAAGATCGGAGAACTCGTGAAGCTCCCAGGCTTCTCTCTGCTTTTCCGTCAGCAGCGGGCAATAAAGATCGTACAGCTGGTTGACGAAAAGCCTTCTCGACAGAATCAGTTCTTCCTTTTCCAATACAGCACCTCCCCGAAACAGAGGAATTATAGACGGCCCTCCTTCACCTGTCAAGAAATACTTCTTTACACCCCCTTCAGAAAACCGGGGGATGGACAAAGGGAATGTTTCTTGGCATCATAAGCGGAATACGATAAACGGTACCTGAAGGAGGAAGAGCCATGAACGGAAGTCCTTTTGACGCGGCCCGGAAAAAGCACTGGAGAACCCTCGGTCCTACTGTAGCCGCGAATCTTGCGGCAAAAGGGTTTGAAGCTGTCTATGCGGATTCCAGGGAAGAAGCCCTGGCCGAAGTGCTGAAGCTGATCCCTGCAGGTGCCTCCGTCGGAGTCCCGGGAAGCGTTACCATCAGGGAAATAGGTGCCATGGACGCCCTGTCCGAAAGGGGATGCTCCGTCATACATCACTGGGATCCTTCCCTTTCCCCGGAAGAAAGGCTCCAGAAACTCCAGGACGAACTTCTCGCTGATTTTTTCCTGACAAGCTCCAACGCGGTTACAAAAGACGGCATGCTCGTAAACATCGACGGGAACGGCAACAGGGTCAGCGGCATGGCGTGGGGGAAAAATACCCTTGTCTTCGTCATAGGGATGAACAAGATAACCGCTGACCTGGATGAGGCCATCTCCCGGACCAGAAACACCGCGACTCCTCCCAACGCGCTCAGGCTCGGGCTGGAAACCCCCTGTACGAAAACGGGCCACTGCGTGAACTGTTCTTCCGAGGAAAGGGTATGCAAGGCGCTTCTTATTCTTGAACGGGCCACGGGCGGCAGGAAAACTCACGTCATCCTCGTTGGGGAAGATCTCGGCTTCTAGGGGACCTGAAGCCCCCCCCCGCTGCATGTGCTTTTTACAGCCGTTTAGTGTAAACTTGCCCCGAAACTGAAGTGCGGGGAGGAGGAAATAAACATGTCCAATCGGGGAAAAGTAGCGCTCGTTCTCGCCGGCGGGCAGATCGGGATGAAATATAACCCCCAGACTAACTCGTGCCAGCCGACGGTCACCGCGGAGGAAATGCTCTCCTGGCTCCCTCAGGAGCTTGCCGGCAAAATTTTCGTGGTTGACTGGAGCCGTCAGCCGAGCAGCCATTACACGATCCGCATGACGTCGGACCTGGTCCAGATTCTGTCGAAAACAGTCGTGGATGGTGCCGACGGAATCGTGGTCGCCTGCGGCAGCGACACCCTGGAGGAAATGGCCTACCTGACTGACCTCTACTGGGCCTACCCCCAGCCGGTCATCTTCACCGCCGCGACCCTTCCCTCCGACAGCAGGGGATCCGATGCCTCCATCAACCTGTATCAGTCCGTCCTCGCGTCCTTTTCCAGGGAATGCTGGGGTATGGGAGTCCTTGCCTGTCTCCAGGACCAGCTTTTCGCCGCATCGGAAATGACGGAGACCGCCAGTCAGCGGAGAAATTCCTTTTCCGCTCCCGACAGAGGCCCCGTAGCCCAGTTTATCGGCGACAGGGTGGACATCCTGAGACAGAAGCGACGCGCCCAGGTCCTGGAAGAAAAAGGAAGCCCGGCACGGGACGTGGAGCTGCTTTTCGCTTCCCTCGGCTCAAATGACAAAATGGTGGAATTTCTCGCCTCCGACGAGAAAAGAGAGCTCGATGGACTGGTCATCGCCGGGTTCGGAAGCGGAAATGTCCCCCCTTCATGGATCCCCCATATCAAGAAGCTCGTGAAAGACGACATCCCGGTGGTGATAACATCCCGGTGCCCCCAGGGGCATACCAGGGGAATGCCCTATACCTTCGAGGGAAATATGGCCCGGCTCCTTGAGATCGGAGTGTTCGACGGAGGGGGCCTGAGGCCCCTGCAGGCTCGGCTGAGACTCGCCGTTGCCCTTGGTGCCGGTCTTTCGCGGCAGGAACTCCAGGCCTATCTCCTGGAAGAATAAACCGTATTGTTTTTTTCCGTAAGCCCGGCTGAGGGGTAGTTTTCCGGAGTGCGCGGGAAAACTACCCCTCGGCGTATTCTCATCTTATTTTCTTTTCGAAACCAGTTGGAACTGAGCCATTAAGGTGGTAGAATATTTTTGCAATATTCCGTGTTTCATGGGTGCGAAGCAGCTTGTCGCCGGCAAAGAACCGAAAGGGGGAATAGGCTGTGAAATATGCCGCCACTGACGAAATGATTGCGCTGCGCCTTTCTGAAGGGGACGATCTCGGAGACTCCATCGCCCACGTGTGCAGAACCTGCGATGTGGATTCCGCCGTTATCGTCAGCGCCGCCGGGATGGTTTCCTCCGTTACCTTCGGATGGTACAACGGGAGGGACTACAATACGGAGACCGTGAAGGACATCATGGAACTGGCTGTCCTCAGCGGAAACGTAAGCTACCGGGGAGGAGCCCTCTACCCTCATCTCCACGGAGTCTTCAACAAACCCGACCACGGGGCGATTTCAGGGCATATCCTTCAGGCCATCGTCTTCAACAACGCGGAGGTCTTTCTCAAACCCCTCTCCACGGTAATGCTCGGAAGGGCCTTTGACGGAGCCTTCGAAGCACTGGCCCCTGAAAAGCGGCTGTAGAGAGGAAGGCCCGTTCCCGGGCCTTCCTTTTTTATTTCCGGATGGGGCATTTCCTGCCCCCTGTCATCTTCTGAAGATCCCCTGGAGAAACGGGGAAGAAGGCGTGGTCGCTTCCTGCGGCGGCCCAAACCACCGGGTAGAGAAAAAGATCCTCGTCCAGGAGGGCTGGTATGGCCTCCGGGTAACCCACCGGCGGCACGCCGCCCACCTGGAATCCGGACCAGCGGTAGACGTATTCAGGATCGGCCATCCGGACTTTTTTCGCGCTGCAGGCGGAACGGACTTTCCTGGCATCGACTCGGTTGATTCCCGACATGAGGGCAAGAAGAGGCGTTTCGTCCACGAGAAGAACAAGACTTTTCAGAATATGGGCGGGCGGAGCGCCGACTGCCCGTGAGGCGTCGTCGACGGTGAAAATCGTTTCTTCCGAAAAAGTGATGGTATCAGGATATCCCCTTTCCCGAAGAAAAGCCCGCACTTTTTCAACGGGATCCCCGGAAAGTTGCCATCCTTCCGGGGATCCCGCCTGAGCGTTATTCGTCATCCCCGATCATTTTCCTTTGCAGGAGAAAGTCGAGAAGCATTTCCATGGCCTTGGTGGTCATGGTTCCGTAGGTGATGGAGAAGGTCCTCATGAGGGAGGGTCTGAAGGGAATCATCACAAGGTCCTGCGTCTCCCCGGCTCCTGCGAGGCGGGAGATGACCGCCCCCTCGGCACCTTTCTTCACTGCCTCGACCACGGCGCTCACATGCCCGAACTTGAGATACACGTGCTTTCCCTTTCCTGTATGAGCTTTGAAGGCATCCTCCCATATACGGGACGTGGAGGATCCGGTCACCCTCCCCACGAGATCCATGTTTTCGAGATCTCTCAGGGTTACGCTCTCCCTTTCCGCAAAGGGGTGATCATCTTTGACCAGGAGAACCAGCTCGTCTCTGGCGAAGGGAACGGTGTTGAAGCCGGAGGCATGGCGTCCGTGGCCGGTAACGGAAATATCGGATTCCCTCGTCACCATTTTTTCGATGGCTTCCCTCGAATCGGATATGCGCACTTCCACCTCTATATTCGGATAGAGTTTCCGGAATTCCACGAGAAGGCCGGGGAGGATGAAATCGCCCGGAATGGAGCTTGCGCTGATCCTCACGATGCCGGAAACGTCATCGGCAATATCGGAGAAATCTCTTTTTATGTCCGCAAGCTGAGAAATAGTCTTCCGGGCAAATTTGTAGAGCACCTCGCCCTCCACGGTGAGATTGGAACATTTCTGCCCCCGGGCGAAAATTTTGACTCCCATTTCCCGCTCGAGCTTTGCGATATGCTTGCTCACGGCAGGCTGGGAAATTCCGAGAGAAGCCGCGGCAGCAGAGATGCTCCCCTTCTCCATTACTTCCACGAGACTCTGAAGTTCACGAAAATCCAACGCTGATTCCTCCCCACAAAATATGTTCGTTTTCCCTTTGTTTCTTCCCCACCCTAAATATATTCTGAACGGGAAAGGAGTTCAAGGGGGTATGTGATTTTTTACGGAATGTTTTTCTTGAGCAAATTGTAATCATTGGTATAATAATATATATCCTGAGAAAACACTCCATCGGAGGTGGAATCACCATGAGCCTCGGAATGAGGATCAGAACGCTGCGCAAGGCCCTTGGCCTCACACAGCAGGCCCTTGCGGACAGAACGGAAGTCAGCAGAATATACATCCAGGCCCTCGAAAGCAACAGGAGAATGCCCTCCATGAAGCTTCTGACCCGCCTGGCGGAAGCCCTCAGCGTCGAGGTCCAGGACCTGGTGAAAACCGTGTCATCTGCTCCGTCGGGGCGGCTCCAGCTTGAAGAAGTGCTCCAGGTGAGCCCTGAAGTAGAAGTCTGGTACCGGAGCAAAAAACTCAAGCCCAGAGAGCTCAAGTTCGTCCAAAGCCTCATTGACGCAGCGATTTCCCGCTGGGAAGAAGAGGACAGGACGGACGGCGGCGTCTGATCCTTTCATGAATACAAATTCTGCTTTCCTTTTTCCCGAACCTCCGGAACATATTCCGGAGTGGGCCTCAAAGGCCGCCGCTGAATGGACGGGCCTCGACGAGTTCTCCCTTCTCGTCATGGCCGAGGAGCGTACGGGGAAGCAAATCGATCTGGAATATCCTCTTCTTCCCGGAGAGACATGGGGTTTCCACATAGTGAAGGGACGAAGGGCAGGAATTTTCATCAACCGGAAACTGCCGGAACGATGGAAGAGATTCGCCCTTTTCCACGAACTGTTCCACCTTCTTGAACACAGGAAGGGAGAGGCCTTCTGGGAAAGAACGGCGACTCCCCTGTCGAGCTTCGAACGGCAGGCCGATCTTTTCGCATGGGCGGCGACGCTGAAGGAATGGGAAACATGCTGGAATGAATCCACAGTCTAGGCCGATGACGATGAAGCGCCTCCCCTTTTTCCTTTCCATGCAGAGCTGCCCCCGGCGGTGCATCTACTGTCACCAGGGAGAGATTACAGGGACCTTCCGCATACCTTCACCCGATGACGTGGAAGCGGCAGCGGCAGCCGCAGACTGTCCCACGGAAATCTGCTTCTTCGGCGGCAGCTTCACCTGTCTTCCTCCCGACCGTCAGAAGGCATACCTCAATGGGGTTCTGAAGGCTCCCGGGGGAAGCACAGTCCGGCTTTCCACCCATCCTGAATGCGTTTCACCCGCAATTCTCCGGTTGCTGGGCTCATACCCCGTCTCCATGATCGAACTGGGGATTTCTTCCCTGGACGATCATGTTCTTTCGCTGTGCAACCGGGGGTACTCAGGAACGGAAGCCCTGTCCGCGGTGGAGCGTGTACTGGACGCGGGGTTTCACGGGGGAGCCCAGATGATGATCGGCCTTCCGGGCCAGTCGGAACAGAGCTCCTTCGAAGACCTCCGCAGGCTCGCCGCAGCCGCGAAGGGAAGACCTCTGACTCTCCGCATCTACCCGTGCCTCGTTCTCCGGGGCACCCCCCTGGAAGAACTGTACCGGAAAGGAGATTT
Organism: Aminivibrio pyruvatiphilus; assembly: GCF_004366815.1. NCBI lineage: Bacteria > Thermotogati > Synergistota > Synergistia > Synergistales > Aminobacteriaceae > Aminivibrio > Aminivibrio pyruvatiphilus. The sequence continues at coordinate 28,550 of NZ_SORI01000010.1, forward strand.
TGTCCCCCCGGACGTTGATGCCGCCGCCCTCTGGTCCGGCCGGCTACTGGTTCTTGCCCGGGAACTGGGAATTCCGGTCCAGCGCGTGGGCCTCCAGGAATCGGAAACCCTCGGCCGGTCCGTTGTGGCTGGCCCCCACCACCCGGCCTTCGGAGAACTTGCCCGGGCCGCCGAACTGGCACTGACCCTTGCCGTCCGGTCTTCCCTGGGGCCGTGGCAGGTTCCCGGAAGGTCCAGATCGCTCCTGACAGGGCACCGGCAGTATGGACTGCGCCTTCTCGCCGGCATGACGGGCCTTTCACCGGAAGAAACGGGGCGCAGAATCGACTTCGCCGGGGACATCGGGGTCTACGGGAATACACCGAATGAAAGAGGAATTGACGGAACCCTTTCTTGGGAATAAACTTAAATCTCCATATATTTCCTGAACTATTATCCGGTTTCGGAGGTGTCTTTCATGGACAGTGCACAGCTTCAGGCCATGCTGCGGGAAAAAATGGAGCAAATGCCGAACAAGGCCCGGCGCGTAGTGGAATATCTTCTATCCAACACCAGGGAGGCGGCATTTCTTTCCATAGGCGAAGTGGCCGAAAAGCTGGACGTTTCCAAGGCCCAGCTCGTTCGCGTCTCCAGGATGGTCGGTTTCGACGGGTACGCCGATTTGAAGGACGCCCTCCAGAATTCGGTCCTTGAACACGTCAACCCCACCGCTCTTCTGAGCAAGATCATGAAAAACCGCCAGGATCTCCCCGAGGAAATCCTTCGCATGGAACACGCGAACCTTGACGACACCTGGAACCAGCTCAAGCCCCAAAACATAGTGAAGTTCTGTGAAATGGTCCGCCAGGCGAACATGGTCTACTGCATGGGCTGGGGCATTTCCTCCCTGGTTGCCGAAGCCCTGTATACCCGCCTCATGGAAATGGGTATCCGGAGTTCGCTGATGAAAAGGGGGTCAGTGGCCCTGATCGAGCAGGCGAGGACGGTGACGAAGGGTGATATCGTGGTGGTGTGCGAGCTGCCGAGCTATGTCATCGAGGTGACTGAATCCATAGAAAGGATCTCCGCCAACGGCGCGACGGTCATTACCATCACTGACAGCCCCGCCGCTCCGGTCTGTCAGCTCTCCGACCTTTCTTTTTTCGTCAGCGACACAAGCCCCACCTTCGGCAGCACCATCGTGGGCCCCGTTTTCCTCATCCACATTCTCACGTCGGTCCTCTGCGTGAACCTCGGCGAGAAGGTGCGCGCCGCCCTGCAGGACCAGGAGATGGGGCTTCACGACGAAAGGATCTACTATCCTGCATACGGTCTGAGGTACTGAGGGTACAACGGAGAGAGACCAACTTCATCCCTCCCCGCTGTTGTCGGGTTTGCCTCAGGCCAGTTCCAGCCACTCTCCGGCTCTCATGACGACCACCTTTGCAAGGCTCCCCACCAGGCGGGCAAATTCTCCGGGATCGGCCTGTATCACAGGGAATGTGTCGTAGTGAATTGGCACGGCTATTTCAGGATGGATGAATCCGACGGCCCGGACTGCATCCTTCACGTCCATGACAAAGTTTCCCCCTATGGGCAGCAGGGCCGCCTTCACCCCCTCCAGGGCGAGAAGCTGCATGTCCATGGTCAGCCCCGTGTCCCCGGCGTGGTAGATCTTCACTCCCCCAAGGTCAAAAAGAAACCCGCACGGACTGCCTCCCGGAATGAGGTGATCCCCTTCCGTTATATCCGAGCCGTGAAGGGCGGGCGTCATCTTCACCCTGCCGAAGGGAAAGTTGAACGCTCCTCCGATGTGCATGGGGTGGCATTTCAGTCCCTTTCCGCCCAGGTAGTGGCAGAGCTCGAAGTTGGCCGCAACGGTGGCTCCCGTCCTTGACGCTATCTCGACGGTATCGCCCAGATGGTCGCCGTGGCCGTGGGTGACGAAAATAAAATCCACCGATTCGTAATCTCCGGGGGCCGCCGCTGCAGACGGGTTCCCGGTCAGGAAGGGATCCACCAGTATGGTCGTGTCCTCTCCCTTCAGTTCGAATGCCGCGTGCCCAAGGTAACGAAGCCGGACCATTCGTCATCTCCTCCTTTGTATGCTCGCGGGCTCCCCCGGTACGGGAGAGCCCGCGGATGTCTTCTTATTTTTTCTCTTCTGCAACAGAGCAGATCCGGAGTTCATCAAGCTGTTCCGGCGAGACCGGAGAAGGGGCCCCCGACATGAGGCACTGGGCTTTCTGGGTCTTCGGGAAGGCCATGACATCCCGTATGGAGGATGCTCCGCAGAGAAGCATGGTCAGCCTGTCCAGGCCGAGGGCTATGCCTCCGTGGGGCGGCGTGCCGGAAGCGAGAGCGTCAAGAAGGAAGCCGAACCGGGCCCGGGCATCCTCCCTGGTAAAGGAGAGACAGGAAAAGACCTTTTCCTGGACCGCCGGGTCGTGGATCCTTATGGACCCACCGCCGACTTCGTTTCCGTTCAGCACGCAGTCGTAAGCACGGGACCTGACCGTGCCTGGGTCCGTATCCATGAGGGCGATATCCTCCGGCACTGGTGAGGTGAAGGGGTGGTGCACCGCCGCCCAGCGGCCGGCCTCTTCATCCTTTTCGAAGAGGGGGAATTCAACGACCCAGAGAAACTCCCACCTGTCACAGGCGACATGTCCGTGTTCCCTGGCGAGATCAAGGCGAAGGGAACCGAGGATCTCCGACACTTCCCTCCGGTCGCCGCCGGCAAGGACAAAGAGAGCGCCGCCCTCCTGAAGTCCGGATATTTTTACCAGGTGCTTCTGCTGCCCTTCGTCAAGGAACTTTACGAGGGGTCCCTTGAGAGCCCCGTCTTTCAGCTGGAAAGCCGCAAGTCCCCTGGCACCGAGTTTTTTCGCCTTTTCCTCCACGTCGGAAAGATTCTTTCTCGATAAAGAAGCGCCGCCGGGAAGAGGAAGCCCCCTGACGTACCCCCCCGCCGCAAGGGTGTCCCGGAAGGGCTCGAATCCCGCCCCGGAAAATACGGGAGAGAGGTCGGCAATTTCAAAGGGAATCCTAAGGTCGGGCTTGTCGCTTCCGAAGCGGTCCATGGCCTCCCAGTAGGGCATTCTGCGGAAGGGGACGGGAATATCCACGCCCAGAATTTCCTTGAAGAGCCCCTTCATGTAGCCTTCCATAAGGGAATAGATGTTTTCCTCAGTGAGGTAGCTCATCTCGATGTCCACCTGGGTGAACTCGGGCTGGCGGTCGGCGCGCAGGTCTTCGTCCCGGAAGCATTTCACTATCTGGAAGTAGCGGTCGAATCCGCTGATCATAAGGATCTGCTTGAATATCTGGGGCGATTGGGGAAGCGCATAGAAAGTGCCCGGATTCACCCGGCTCGGGACAAGGTAGTCCCTGGCACCCTCAGGGGTGGAAAGAGTCAGCATGGGAGTCTCAATTTCGAGGAATCCCTCTCCCGAAAGAAAGTTTCTCGTATACATGGATATCCTGTGCCGGATTCTGAGGTTGCGCTGCATCCTCTCCCTGCGGAGATCAAGATACCTGTGGCGCAGCCTGAGGTTCTCGTCAACCCGGTCAGTGGCCTCGGAAATTTCAAAGGGAAGGGGGGCGGCGGGCGACAGAAGAAGGAAGTCCTCCGCCACGATCTCCCAGTCCCCCGTCTTCATGGAGGGGTTGGCCGTTCCTTCCGGCCGCGGGCGGATTTTTCCCCGGACGGCAAGAACAAATTCGCTGCGGAGGTCTCCAGCCCGTTCGTGAACTTCCGGAGTCAGCTCGGGATTGAAGACTACCTGGACCACCCCGGTGTGGTCCCATAACTCGATGAATATAAGGCCTCCGAGATCCCGCCTTCTGCGGACCCATCCGTTCACTGCCGCCGGAATCTCTTCTCCCGCCCTGCCGGAGACCATGCCGCAATAAGTGGTTCGCTGCCAGTTGCCGTCAAAATGACGATATGTTCCTTCCATGGGACCCTTCCTCTCACAACAACCCGGGTTCTTTACCCTTTCAGGGTAGAGAGCATTTCCTTTACCGCTTCCGCCAGACCTTCTCCGGGGATTTCCTGCTGTTCTCCCGTGGTGAGGTTCTTCACCGCCACCGTCCCCCGGGCGAGTTCATCCTCGCCGATGATGCAGACCAGCCGCGCGTTTCTGGCCGAAGCCGCTTTCATCTGGGCTTTCATGCTCCGATCGTTGAAATCCATGTCCGCCGAAATGCCGTTTTTTCTCAGATGATCCACCACGGAAAGAATGCCGGCTCTCGAGCGGGAATCCAGAGCGACGCCGAACACGTCAAGCAGGGGCTCTTCTCCGAAAGAACACCCTTCCTGCTCCATGACCATGAGAATACGGTCCACTCCGGCGGCAAAACCCACGCCGGGGACATGGGGACCCCCGATGGCTTCGGCGAGATTGTCATACCGGCCTCCTCCGCACACGGCGTTCTGGGACCCCAAGGCTCCGGAGAGTACTTCATAGGCGGTTTTCGTGTAATAGTCAAGTCCCCTGACAAGGCGTTTGTCCATACGGTAAACCGCCCCCAGCCCGTCGAGAGATGACCTGACGGCGTCGAAATGCTCCCTGCATTCGGAACATAGACTTTCGTATACGGAAGGAGCGTCCTCCGTGACTTCCCGGCAGGACTCCTTCTTACAGTCAAGAATCCTCAGGGGATTCCTGTCCATCCTGTCCCGGCAGGTTTCGCAAAGGTCTCCTTCCCTGGAGGAGAAATACCCTTTCAGTCGCTGCCTGTAATCAGGACGGCATGCAGGACATCCAACGGAATTGATGACCACTTCGAGCCGGGACAGGCCCAGCCGTCTGAAAACCTCCAGGGACAGGGCGATGATCTCCGCATCGGCATAGGGGGAGGCGGAGCCGAGGCTTTCAAAATCGACCTGCCAGAACTGCCTGTAGCGGCCTTTCTGGGGGCGTTCATATCTGAACATGGGGCCTGCGCACCACATTTTGACCGGCTGGGGAAGGGTTCCCATCCTGTGTTCAAGATAGGAGCGGACCATGGAGGCCGTAGCCTCCGGACGAAGGGTGATGCTCCGTCCCCCCTTGTCGGTGAAGGTGTACATCTCTTTTTCCACCACGTCAGTCGTGTCGCCTATGCCCCTTGAAAAAAGCTCGGTGTGTTCGAAAATGGGCAGGTGAACCTCGGAAAAGCCGAAATCCACCGCAGTCTTCCGGAGAACACCGAAGACGTAGTCCCATTTCCACGATTCAAAGGGAAGTATATCCCGAACCCCCTTGGGGGCACTGATTTCCGACATGTTATCTCCTCCTGCCGGCAGGACCTTCTCCTCTTTTCTGATAAAGAGGGAAAGCGCCGGATATACATTATGCAGGATAGTATACCTCAACGTAGGGTTCATTTTCCACACCGGATCTGTATTTTTCCCGGGAAGCCGCAGGGAAAAGGAAAGCCCCGGCTCCTGCGGCCGGGGCTTTCCTTGCTTCTGCGGTTCTACCGCGATTCGAGCTGGAACTTGATGGCCGTCCTCTCTTCATCGTCAATGGATATCTTGGAAAAGGCAGGGATGCATACGAGATCGATGCCGTTCGGCGCCACATATCCCCGGGCTATGGCAATAGACTTCACCGACTGGTTGACCGCCCCTGCGCCTACTGCCTGTACCTCCACAGCCCCCTTTTCCCGCAGCACCGCAGCAATGGCTCCTGCAACGGATTTGGGCTGTGACTTGGCAGAGACCTTGAGAACTTCCATAGAAAAGACCTCCTTCATTGGTTGACGACCCGAATTGTGATCAGATGCAATCATAAAACCATGAAGCCTGAAGGCCCGCAAAAAACCAACGCAAAGTTTTCAAATAAGTATAATCGCAGAGTTAAGTTCTTTGCAAGAAGAAAATACAATTACTTCCTTTCTGATGGATCAGTTCTCCCTTCTCCCGTCCGCCGCCGGAGTATCCGGCGCTCCCACTCTTCGAGGTGTTTTCTGTCCTCCGGAAATAGCTGGGAAAAAAGCTGCGCTCTGAGGTCCGTTCCAATGGAACCCCTGTCACCCCGTGTCTTCGATTTTCCGCCGATCCCGCCCCAGGAGATCTTTTCTTTTCCGCTGAACAGGTCGAAGTCGACCAGGCGGGAGCCGTCCGCCCCGTATTCAAGCCCCATAAGGATCTCCTTTATCGTCTGTGCCGGGAGAAAGGTAAAGAGCCTCAGACGGTATATTTTCACCGCCATGAGGATGTGGGCGTAATCCTTTCCCCACCCCTCCCCGAGGATCATGCCGGCTTCGAGACTTTCAAGAACGGCGCGGAGCCGTTCGTAATGGTCGAGATAGCGGCCCCAGGAATCATAGATCCGTATCTCAAGCTCGTTCCACTGACGGTTCTCCAGCCCTTCGCTGAAATACCACAGTGCCCTGCTGCGGAGGGAGTTGAGCAGTTTTTCGAAGGAGACTCCCTCCACGTGGAGCACTTCGTCCATCATGTCGGCAATTGAGAGGGATCTGTTCAGCGGCTTCGCCGTAAAACAGACCGCGATGCTCCCCTTCCTGGCAACACGAAGGACAGACCGGAGTCTTCCCCGTTCCGCCGAGTAGTCGCGGGCTATCTGGCCGATAACCCGTTCCTTTTCCCCGAAGACCCGGAAAAAAAGAAGACGGGGCATGATTCTCACCGACAACGGCCAGGCTTCATACCCGCTGTTCAGGAAAAGGGCAAGAATCTCATCGGCGGCGGCGGCGGCCATGAGGAACCGGCGGTCGTCTCCCCGGGGGCCTCCCCGGAAGAGAATCACGGACTGCCCTTCTCCCGCGCTGTCAAAAGCGCCTTCAAGAGTGTGCTCCGTGCACCGGAATTTCGAAGAAACCAGGGATTTCATTGCGGCTTCGTTCCCTTTCAGCAGCAGGATGCGCGGTCCTCCTCGGACGATGGAAAGCACGCCACTCCCCCCTTTTTGGTCACAATCCCCTTTTTCTCCGTCCCAGCCGTCCGTCATCCACATATCCGGGATAGGGCAGACAGTACACCTTTCCCAGGGAAAGAGAAATGATATGTACGCCCAGAAGCCCGTTTAAGAAAAAGCGCCCCTGTTCGGAACAGTCCGCCTGCGACGGCTCATGGCCGAAAAGATTGTATCTGAGCGGGGGCTCCTCAAGACCGGACATGTCATGGCTGAGGTTGAAACCCTCTCCGCAGAGTTCGATCCGTCCCCGGTCCCTGAAGACCAGGCTTTCCGGAAAAAATTCTCTGACCGTGGCCTCGTTGTCGTGATTTCCGGTGACAAAGACCAGGCCAGGGGAATCATCTCCTTCCAGAGCCCGCCTGAGATGCTCCAGCTTGGCCCTGTATCTCGGCAGTTCCCCCGGGGAGAGTTCAAGCTTCACGTCATCGGCCAGGTCGCCCGTATGCACTATCCACCGGGGAGAAAGTACCTTCACAAGCCTGCGAACCGCCCCGTAGACGGTCGATGGTGTATCGGCGAGGTGCATGACCAGATCGCCCTTCAGCTCCCTGACCTCTGGCGGAACATATATTCCCAAAAAGACGCCGTACAGCGGCATCCACCAGTTTTTATCCATGAGCGGCCCCTCTCTTCCAGGCAGATTCTACCATGATATAGCCCCCCTTTTCCTGCCGTGCTAGAATGAGAAAAAAAGAACCGGAGGCTTTGAATGAACGCCCACATCGCCCAGCGCGTTTCCCAGGAGCTGAAAATTGCCCCTTCGTCCGTGGAAGCGGTTCTGTCCCTTCTCGAGCAGGACGCCACCGTTCCCTTTATCGCACGGTACCGGAAGGAAGCCACGGGCTCCCTCGATGAAGAGGCCATTTTTGCCATAAAGGAGCGCTATGCCAGGCTCGAAGAACTTGAAGCGAGAAAAAAAGCGGTGCTCTCCTCTCTTGAGGAACGGAGCCTTCTTTCATCCGTTCTCGAAGAACAGATCAGGAACGCCCCTTCCCTGACCATCCTCGAAGACATATACCTTCCCTTCCGTCCCAAGCGAAGAACGCGGGCATCCATGGCCGAGGAAAAGGGACTGGCACCCCTCGCAGAACGTCTGCTGCTCCAGAAGGGTGACGACCCGGCCGCTCTCGCCCTCTCTTTTGTTTCCGAAGAAAGAGGAGTGGCTTCGGAAGAGGAGGCCCTTCAGGGAGCGCTCGACATCATCGCCGAGCGGATAAGCGAACACGGCGAGGCGCGGAGGAAGATGCGGCTTCTTTTCGGAAGGCGGGGGAAAATACGGAGTTCCGTCGCTAAAGGAAAGGAAGAGGAAGGGGCCAAGTTCAGAGATTACTTCTCCTGGGAGGAACCGGCCGCCCCGGCTCCGTCCCACAGGATCCTGGCCATGTTCCGGGGAGAAAAGGAAAAATTCCTCAGCCTCTCCGTCCTTCCTCCCGAGGACGAGGCGCTGAGGATACTCAGGGAAATATTTCTTCTCGGCAGCGGCCCCGACTCCGTCCTTGTGGACCGGGGAATCGTCGACGGCTACCGCCGTCTTCTCGCTCCGTCCATGGAAACGGAACTGAGGAACGCCTTGAAGAAAAAGGCCGACCGGGAGGCCATCTCCGTTTTTGCGGGCAACGTGAAGGAAGTGCTCCTCGCCCCCCCCCTCGGCCCGAAAAACATTCTTGCCGTAGACCCCGGATTCAGGACCGGGTGCAAGTTTGTCTGCCTGAACAGGCAGGGTGACCTTCTCCATCACGGGGTGATCTATCCCCATCCCCCCCGTGGAGACGAAAAGGGAAGCGCCGACACCATCCTCCGTGCTGCGGAAAAATACGAAATTGAAGCCATAGCCGTGGGCAACGGCACCGCGGGAAGAGAGACGGAGCGGTTCCTCCGCGGGCTCGGCCTGCCTTCATCCATCATCATAACCATGGTGAACGAAAGCGGGGCTTCCGTATACTCCGCTTCCGAAACTGCAAGAAGAGAGTTTCCCGAGTACGATCTTACCGTCCGCGGAGCCGTTTCCATCGGGCGGAGACTTCTCGATCCCCTGGCAGAACTGGTGAAGATCGATCCCAAGTCCATCGGCGTGGGACAGTACCAGCATGACGTGGACCAGAAGGAGCTGAAGAAGTCTCTCGATACGGTGGTGGAGTTCTGCGTTCATGCCGTGGGCGTGGACCTGAATACTGCAAGCCTGGAGCTTCTCTCCTCCGTTTCGGGTCTCGGGCAGTCCACGGCCGGTCAGATAATGAAGTACAGGGAGGCCAACGGTCCCTTCTCAACCCGGAAGGAGCTGCTGAACGTCCCCCGCCTCGGGCCGAAGACCTTCGAGCAGGCAGCCGGGTTCCTCCGGGTTTCCGGGGGCCCTGACCCTCTTGACCGCAGTGCCGTCCACCCCGAACGGTACCCCATCGTGGAACGGATGGCGGCCGATCTCGGCTGCTCCGTTTCGGAACTGATGAAGGATCCCGGGAAGAGGAGCCTCATCGACCCGGAACGATATATTTCAGGCGACGCGGGTCTCCCGACCCTCACGGATATCCTTGCGGAGCTTGAACGTCCTGGACGGGATCCCCGGCAGACCTTCGAGATCTATTCCTTCACCGAGGGAATCGAAAAAATCGACGATCTCGCCCCGGGCATGACGCTCCCCGGAGTGGTGACGAACATCACCTCCTTCGGCGCCTTTGTCGACATCGGCGTCCACCAGGACGGGCTGGTGCACAGGAAGCACCTGCCCGGAGGAACGGAATCGGGACTCCGGCCCGGACAAAGGGTGGAGGTCTCGGTCCTTGACGTGGACCGCGCCAGGAACCGCATTGCCCTGTCCATGAAAGGACATGGGGGGAGGAAGAAAAAATGAGCGGACCGAGAGTCGTAGTCATCGGGGGCGGAGCCGCAGGCCTCATGGCGGCCGGGCGGGCCGCGGAAAAAGGAGCCCGGGTCATCCTGGTGGAGAAAAACCAGACCCTCGGCGCGAAACTCCTGCTCAGCGGCAAGGGCAGGTGCAACCTTACAAGTGCCGAAGAGGACATGGAAACCTTTCTCTCGGCCTTCGGACCGAAGGGGAAATTTCTTTACTCGGCCTTTTCCCGTTTCGGTCCCGCGGAAACCCTGGATTTTTTTTCCTCCCGGGGACTCAAAACGAAGGTGGAACGGGGAAAACGTGTTTTTCCCGAAAAGGGAGGTTCCGAAAAAGTAATCAACTGCCTCATCGACTACATCCGCCAGGGAGGGGTCACCGTATACCGGAACAGGGAAGCCCTCAACCTGGAAATCAGAGACGGAAGGGCCCTCCGGTTCATCCTGCGGGGACAGGAAGTCGAGGGGGATGCCTTCGTAATCTGCACGGGGGGAAGATCCTTTCCCAAAACGGGGTCGACAGGGGACGGATACAGGTTTGCCAAAAGAGCCGGCCACGAGGTCGTCCAGCCGGTGCCTGCCCTCTGTCCCGTCCGGCTGAAGGAAAAGTGGCCTCTTTCAGCCCGGGGACTGAACCTGAAAAACGTTTCCCTTACCCTCCTGAAGGACGGAACAGTAATATCCAGGCGCTTCGGGGAACTGCTTCTGACTCATTTCGGCATCAGCGGACCCATTGCCATGGACATGAGCAGAGAAATAGGTGACGCCTGCGCCGCAGGAAACGCGGCTCTCTTCCTTGACCTGAAGCCTGCCCTGACCATGGATGTGCTCACGGCACGCATCGGGAGGGACCTGGAAAAATACGCGGGAAAAATGTTCCAGGACTGCCTGAAGGACCTGCTTCCAGGGGGACTGATTCCTGCGGTGGTGCAAAAGGCACCCATTCCCCCCGATAAAAGGGCGGAATACATTTCCGCAGAGGAAAAAAAGAATCTGGCCCATCTTCTCAAGGAGTACCCCCTGACTCCCGACGGACTGCTCGGCTTTGACTGGTCCATCGTTACCAGCGGAGGCGTGGACCTCAGGGAAATCGATCCGAAGACCATGGGCTCCAGGATCGTGGAAAACCTCTTCTTTGCAGGAGAAATTCTTGACCTTGACGGCCCCACGGGCGGGTTCAACCTCCAGATGTGCTGGAGCACGGGCTACGTCGCCGGCGAAAGCGCGGCATCGGCCGCATGCCGGGAGAACTGAAGGTTCCGCGGCATGGCAGCCCCATCCCGGCAGGGAAAAAAACTTCTCTCCGTCCTCGTTCTCCTTCTGCCGGCACTTCTTTTTCCGGTGTGGCGCGAACCGGCGGCTGCATCGGAAAACAGGAAAGTGGTCCTGCTCCATACCCTTTCTCCTGACGACGAATGGACCCGCCGGGCAACGGACGGAATATTGTCCGTTTTTTCGGATTCGCCAGTCAAAGCCGAGTTCTTCATAGAATACATGGACATTACGAGTACCTTCTGGTCGACCCACGTGGACCGTCTGAAGGACCTCCTGGAGGCAAAATACTCGTCCTCCCCTCCCGCCGTGGTGATCGCGACAGGGAACGAGGCCGTCTCATTCGCCCTTGTAAACACGACGGCGCTTTTCGGGGGAGCTCCTATTGTGTACTGCGGCCTGTCCAACGAATATCTCTTTTCCGTGTTCCCGGACAGCAGGGGAACGGGAGTCCGTTCGGCCCCCGCCCATGCTCTTCTCATCTCCGAAATTGCGAGGCTCCACCCCGGCGCTTCCGTCGCCTTTGTGTCTGATCTTACGCCGGCGGGGCTCAGGGACCTTTCACGGCTCAACTCAAGCCTGGTGAATTCGGGGGTCCGCCCCCGCCTGATCCCCCTCTCCGGCTTTTCGGCCGGGCGGCTTGCGGATTCGCTCCGGGAACTGCCGGCAAATACGATCATCATGCTGGGAACCCATACCACCCTGCCTGACGGAAACCCCATGACCATGCTGGATACCCTCGCCCTCATACTGCGGAACACATCACTGCCCGTATATACCCTGAGTGAGGAGGGCGTTCGCCTCGGCGCCCTGGCCAGCGTGGCCGGGAAGGGGTACGAAAAGGGAAGAAAAGCTGGGGAGATGGCGGTGAGGATCCTTTCTGGAGAAGAAGTGGAAACCATACCGCCCGAAAAATCCACGGCAGACCACCTGATTTTCGACTACCGGAAGATGCGGCTTCATTCAATCCCGAGAAGCGCCCTTTCAGAGAAAAGCGTCATTCTGAACGATCCCGCCGAGATGGCAGCCAGATATTTTCCCCTCACGATCCTCTACCTGGGACTGTTTGCCCTTCTGGGCGGCCTGGCCTTTTTTTTGAAGCGAAAGATCGCTAAAAGGAAAAGCACCGAGAAAAATCTTAGGGACAGGACGGAATACTGGGAACAACTCTTCCAGAGATCTCCCGAGGGTGTTGTTGTGTACAATGAAGCAGGAGATGTGCTGGAAACGAACCCCGTATTTCGCTCCACCTTCGCCCTTTCTGAAGAGGACCTCGAAGGCGCGAGCATAACCGACCTTCTTCCCTGGGAAAAAGGAACCCTCCGTCCCGAAGACTTCTTCAGGGATGACAGGGGAGAAAGCAGGGAAGTGAAAATCCCTGACAGGGACGGCATCCCCATTCCTGCGACCCACCTCTCCTTTCCCCTTGTTTCCGGCTCGGAGAAGATTTTCTGCTCCCTCGTCCAGGACATCAGCAAACGAAAGGAAATGGAAAAGCGGCTTGAAGAGAGGGGGCTGTTCCAGGAAACCCTTTCCGCCATATCCTCCCGTTTTATACTCTCACCGAGCTATCACGACGCCATGCGGGCTTCCCTTGAAGACATCCTCATCCTCTCGAAGGCAAAAACGGCGGCCCTGTACAGGCTCACTGGAAGAAAGGGCATACTGGCCCGAGAGACGGAAGTACGGTCTTCAGCGGAGAGTCCATCCATGGCAGGTCTGTTTCCGTCGGAGCAGGAGGAGGACTTCCTCTGGAAATCGCTTCTCTTTCGTGAAGAATCCGTCAGGCCGGCCACCCTCTGCCTGACGGACCTCCCCCAGAACGAGAGAAAAGAATGGTTCCCCATCGCTGAAAAGGGGATATCATCTGTATCCGTACTCCCTCTGTTTCTCCGGGACTCCTTCCAGGGGTTCCTGGCCCTCGCCGATCCCTCCCCGGACTGGAGGGAGAATATGGCCGAGCCCGTTTTTGATATTCTTCGAAACGCTCTTGCCGCTGCCATGGAGCGTTACCAGGACGAAGCCTCCCTGGAAAGGAACCACAGGGTAATCAACGAACGTTTCACCGGCGTCATTCTCGCCCTCTGTCAGGTCAGCGAACTTCGGGACGTGTCCACGTCGGGACACCAGAGAAACGTCTCGGCCCTTGCGGAAGGGCTTGCCCGAAGGCTCGGGCTTCCCTCAGAGACAGTCCTCGGCGTCAGGTACGCCGGACTTGTGCACGATATAGGCAAGCTTTATATTCCGGCGGAGATACTGTCCAAGCCCTCAAAGCTTACTGCGGCAGAATACGAGCTCGTCAAAAAACATCCTGAATTCGGGAAAGACATTCTCTCTCCCCTGGATTTCCCGTGGCCGCTAACAGAAATCATTCTCCAGCACCATGAACGGTTCGATGGTACGGGGTATCCCCTTGGAGTAAAAAAAGACGGGATCTGCATCGAAGCCAGAATACTTGCCGTGGCGGACGCCTTCGATGCCATGACCTCCGAGCGGCCCTACAGGAAGAAGCATTCACCCGCCCAGGCCATGGAAGAAATCAGGGGCCTGTCGGGAAAAGCCTATGACCCGGAGATTGTGGAAGCTCTGGAAGCCTTCTGCAAAGAAAACCCTTCGTGACCCCTCTAAATGAGAGGACGTGCAATCACCTCTGTCAATAGGCGCTGACACCGCAGACCGAGGACTCTTTCGCCCCGATAAACTGCGCAAGCTCAAGCAGACGGCTTGCATATCCATATTCGTTGTCATACCAGATCATCACCTTTGCCACCCTTCCCATCAGCATTTTCGTCGAAAGAGAGTCCACGATGCCTGAATGGGTATTCCCTACGATATCCACAGATACAAGCTCTTCCCTGCTGTACTCGAGAATTCCTTTCAGCTCTCCTTTGGAGGCGCTTTCCAGGGCCTCGTTGACCTCTCCTTCGTCAGCATCCCTTTGAAGATGAACGACCAGGTCGGAAAGAGACCCGTCAGCTACGGGAACCCGAACTGCGGACATTCCCATTTTTCCCTTCAGTTCCGGAAAGAGAGGGACAAGGGCCTTCGCGGCGCCTGTAGACGCCGGGATCATGGAAAGGGCTGCAGCCCTGTTTTTCCTGCATCCGCCTTTCGGGATATCCAACAGTTTCTGGGTTGCCGTATAGGCGTGGATGGTCGTTCCCATGAGAAAATCGATGCCGAAGGTGTCGTTCAGCACCTTTATGGCCGGGGCAATAGAGTTGGTGGTACAGGAAGCATTGGACACCACCCGGTGCTTCTCCGGCTCATATTGGTCTTCATTGACGCCGAGGACCACGCAAAGGTCGGCGTTTTCTGACGGAGCACTGATTATGACCCGTTCCGCCCCAGCGTCTATATGGGCAAGGGCTTTTTCTTTGCGGGTAAAATGTCCTGTGCATTCGAGGACAATATCGACTTCCAGTTCTTTCCAGGGGAGTTTGGAGGGATCCCGTTCGCTGAAGAGGGGAATTTCATTTCCTTCAAGTACCAGGGAGTTTTCACCAGGTTCTACTGAAAAATCAGCTTTTCCGTGGACTGAATCGTACTTGATGAAGTATGCCATTTCCTGGGGAGACGATGGTTTGTTAAGGGCTACTATCTCAACATCTTCCGGTCTGACCTCCATGTAGCGGCGAAGAACCAGCCGGCCAACCCTGCCAAGTCCATTGATGGCCACCCTTGTCATTCATTTCACCTCCATAAAGGTTAATGATGCGGGCTTATCTTAGCACAGAAAAGCATTATTTATATATTATTTATGCTATTTTTTGTCATGTAATAATCTTTACAATAAAAAAACTAGCAAATTAGCGCAATAGGGCGCATCAGCCCGAAATTTACCTAAAATTGCTGTCTATTCTTCCGCAAACAGGATTTTTTCCGGGTTCGCGAACATTTTCGCTAAAAAACCGGTGTTCCCCGTCCGGGAAACACCGGTCCACGCTTTTCATTAATGTTACCAGGAAGCTTTTGAATAGTTACTCCCGGCTTGCCATGTACATGGCGAGTTCAAGCATCCTGTTCGAGTAGCCGTATTCATTGTCGTACCAGATCATCACCTTCGCGATATGTCCCATGATGACCTTCGTGGAAGGGGCATCGACGATTCCCGAGTGGGTGTTGCCGATGATGTCGGCGGAGACGATTTCTTCGTCGCAGAATTCCACGATTCCCTTCAGGCTGCCCTCGGCCGCCTCTTTCAGCGCCGAGTTGACGGATTCGACGGTGACCTCCTTCTTCAGGTGGACCACGATGTCGGTAAGGGAACCATCAGCCACGGGGACACGGACAGAAATCATGTCCATCCTGCCCTTCAGTTCCGGGAACAGGGGAACCATGGCCTTGGCTGCCCCGGTGGTGGCCGGAACGAGAGAAACGGCAGCCGCGCGGCCTTTCCGTCCGCCTCCCCTGGGAACGTCAACGAGAACCTGGGTTGACGTGTAGGCGTGAATGGTGGTTCCCATGAGAGATTCGATGCCGAAGGCCTCATGAAGCACTTTCGTCACCGGCGCCAGGGAATTCGTTGTGCATGAGGCGTTCGAAACCACCGCATGCTTCGAGGGATCATAGAGTTTTTCGTTGACGCCGAGAACGACGGTCAGATCCGCATCGTCCGCCGGAGCGCTTATGATGACCCGCTTCGCCCCTGCTGCGAGATGGGCAGCGGCCTTTTCCCGTTTTGTAAAGAAGCCGGTACATTCAAGGACTATATCCACGCCCAGTTCTTTCCAGGGAAGTTTTGAGGGGTCCTTTTCGCTGAAAAGGGGAACGGACTTTCCGTCCAGGACGAGAGCTCCCTCGGCAGCTTCCACGGAAAAACCGGCCTTGCGGTGGATGGAATCATACTTGATGAGATAGGCCATCTCCGAAGGGGGGGTGAGATCGTTCAGCGCGACAATTTCGAAATCCTCGGGTTTCGCATCCATATAGCAGCGAAGGACGAGACGCCCTATTCTACCCAGTCCGTTTATTGCTATTCTTTTCATTGCAGCACCTCCATGATGAAATATACTGTTCCAGGCACACCCGCAAGCAAAAGATTCCGTATAGCCGCCGGGCCGAAGAAAATACGACATCCTGTGTCCGGCATTCTCTCATGGGACATATTTCCCCACACCCGCCCTTAAGGAATGACAGTACGGCACCTTTTGTTTCATCAGGGTGTTCTGAGCTTAGAGAAGGATTTTATCACAAAGAGAAAATTCAGTCAGCAAGTCCGTCACCGGGAACCGGCGGTTCTTTCCGGCGGCTGGAAATCCACCATACTCCGGCCGCTGCGGTAACCGGTATGGTCAGAAGCAGCCCCACCGTCCCCGCAACACTCCTCAGTATTTCCTGGGAGATGTGCGGGTCGTTGAGGAGCCCTATGAAATCGGCCCCCTCGGTGGCGATGAGCACCACAAACGGCAGAGAGCTTCCAAGGTAGGCGAGGATGAGAGTGTTGATCATGCTTCCCAGCACATCACTTCCTACGCTGAGTCCCGCCTTCCAGAGCCTTTTCCGGGGAATGGAGGGGTCGTACTCGTACAGTTCTCCCATGGAGGAGGTCACGGAAACCGCCACATCGAGTACCGCGCCTATGGATCCCACCATGACTGCGGCAAGGAGCAGTCCTCTGAGGGAAAGACCAGGAGACGTGGACGCGAGGAGGGCAGCGCTGTCGCTTTCCAACCCCGTAAGCTGCCACAGGGACACCATTATCCATCCTGTGATCGAGGCTCCGGCAGCTCCGCCCACGGCGCCGAAAACCGGAATGGGGCGCAGCTCTCTTTTCCTGACGACGAAAAAGCAGGTCGCCACTGAAACGGCGGCCACAGAGAGAACGGCGAAGGGAACGGGCGGGTATCCCGAAGCTAACCGGGGAACGAACCACCCGATGAGGAACAGGAGCGACAGGAAAAGCCCCGCGAGAGCCTTGAAGCCCGACCGCCCCGCGACGATGACGAGGATGCCGCAGGCGAAGGTTATGAATCCTACCACGGCAGGAACCCTGTACCGGTCGCTTATGGAATACTGGACTGTTCCGTCGTCGAAGGCATCAGCAAGGAGGAGATATTCTTTTCCGGGCAGGAGGGAGAGCCTGCTGTCGGCAAGCTGCATTATTTCCACCTCTTCCCGTGATCCGGCCCTCGGGCCGCTCCTGTACAGGATGAGAAGCTTCACAAACTCGCTTTCCCACTCGCCGCCTTCCCCTGATTCGGGATCGATTCTTCTTCCGAGCAGGTTTTCAATGACCACCACCGAGGAATCTTTTGCGTTCCATCGCGAGATGACAAACCAATCCGTTCCGGCAGCAACTCCCCAGACGAGAAGGAAGAGAAAAAGCGCCGAAGCGGCAAGGTACAAACCGATTCTTTTCATTCTTTCTCTCCTTTCTTCAGGCATTATTCCGGTTGAAACAGGAAACCGCAGTCCTCATTATACTCCCTGAGAACAAGGACAGCCCAGTGCGCGCGGCTTTCGACAGAGACACCGTTCCCGGAAAGGCGGGCGGAAAACCTACCCGGTCCTCCTGCCCGCCTGCCTGTTTTGGGAAAAACGGCCCCGGTTCCTAGCTCATTTGGGAAAGAAATTCCTCCAGGCCGAGGGAGGCGATTTTGCCGGGCAGGGGAATTCCCTCCTCAGTCCACCCCCGTTCCGAATAATACTCCCGGAGCTGTGCTTCAAGGTCGGGAAGGGTATCCGCCGAACCTCCCGAGCCCCTGGTCTCCCGGAGAATTCTTTCGGGGAGAGAGTCATCCTTGGCAGAAAGACCGCAGCCCATGTTGTACAGCTTCTTGAGGTTGAATATCCTCTCACCTGCCGTCATAAGCTCCCTGTAGTCCATGTCCCAGCCGGTAACTCCGGCGATCCAGACGAGGAGGTCATCGATTCTCGTGGCCGCGAAGGGGAACTTGCACATCTTCAGCGAATCCACTACCCCCATGAGGTTCTGGAACCCCACGTTGATCTTGCCCTTCCCCTCGTCCAACGTCCGGTCAAGAACGGTATCCACTCCCAGTTCGGGGTACGTCATGCTCCTCTCGAAGGAATAGGAAAAGCCCGAGAGATGGCACGCTCCCCTGTTCGATGTCGCGTAGCCCGCCGCAAGGCTCTTGTAGCACCTTGGATCGTGGGCCGGGAAATCCATGCCCTTGGAGTGGATGGCATACTTTTCCGCCCCCTTGCCGATCTTTTCCGCAGCCTTTCGGGTACCTTCAGCAAGAACTGCACCGAATCCCCTTTTCTCAGAGATGTCGGTGAGGAACCTCACCATGGCTTCTCCGTCGCCCCACTTCAGCGGATATCCGACCGTCTTTTCGTCGATGATCCCCCGTTCGAAGAGCTCCATGGAAAAGGCTACCGCAGAACCTCCCGAAATAGTGTCGATTCCCATGCGGTTGCAGAGGTCGTTTCCCCTCCCGATGGCCTTCAGATCACTGATGAGGCAGTTGCTTCCGAGCATCCCTATGGTCTCATACTCGGGACCTGCTCCTGATATGCCGTCAAAGGCCACTTCCCTTCCGCACCGGATGGGACAGGCCACGCATCCCCAGTTTCCCGTAAGGATGGTTTCGGCCATGGCCTCTCCGGTTATGCTCTTCACTTCTTCGGGCCAGCTTCCCATGCTCCAGTTCTTCAGGGGGAGATCGCCGTTCTGCTCAGCCAGGGCAACCCCTCCGGCCGTTCCGAAACGGGTCATGGCTGGCAGTTTTTCCATATAGAACTTCGCTTTCTCCGCTGATTTTCCCCGGACCCTTTTCTCGTCAGCCATGACTGTCCTGCCGTTCCCTCTGGCCACGACCGCCTTGAGGTTTTTGGACCCCATGACTGCCCCCATCCCGCCCCTGCCGGCAGCCCGGGCGTTCCGCCCGTCGTGCATAATATTCGCCAGGAGCACCATCCGCTCTCCCGCCGGACCGATGCAGGCCACGCCTGCGGGTTTTCCCACAGCGGCAAAGAGAGCCTCCTCCGTCTCGAAGGTGTCCTTCCCCCAGAGGGACGTCCCGTCCCTTATCTCCACCCTGCCGTCGAGAACAGCCACGTATACGGGGGAGGAAGCCTTTCCGAGAAAAACAAGACCGTCATATCCGGCCCTTTTCAGATGGAATCCGAAGGCTCCTCCGCAGTCGGACTCTCCGAAGGCATCCGTCAGGGGTGACTTGCTTATTACCTGGTGACGCCCGGAGGTGGGAATTCCCGTTCCCTGGAAGGGGCCGTTCATGAAAATAAGGGGATTGTCGGGCGAGAGAGGGTTCCCCGCCGGAGATCCGTACCTGAAAAGAAGGTATGTCCCGAGGCCTGAACCTCCGATGAATTTCCGGACCACCGATTCCGGAACGGTAAGGTCTTCCGCTGTCCTGGACGTCAGGTGCACAAGAGCCACTTTCATTTCCATTAGCGAATCATCCTTTCAGGAGCTGAAGATTCATTTTCTAAAGAAGAACCATGCCCGCCGCCCCAGCGGCAAGAAGAAGAAGCTGGGGGTATTTTCTGAAGGGGAAAAACCTGGACATCCCGAAAAGAACGAGGGTGAAAGGCCAGAGTCTCCAGTCACCCGCCAGGGGACGGACCACCATCCAGAACGCGCCGAACAGCATGGCGGCCACAACCGGGCGAAGAGCTTTCTGCACCCGCTCCGCCCCTGCTTTCATCCGTCCGGACGCCCTGGAAAGGAGCCACGCGGCAACGGCGACGAGGGCAAGGGGCGCGGCCACCACGGCAAGCGTCGCCACCAGGGAACCGGCAAAGCCTGCAAGCCGATAGCCTACGTACGTTGCCGCATTGACCGCCACAGGCCCCGGAGTCATCTGGGCCAGGGAGACCACCTCGGCAAACTCCCTCTCACTAAGCCACGCATGGGAGGCGACGAGTTCATGGTGGATGAAGGGGATTGTCGCCAGCCCTCCGCCGAAGGCGCCGAGACCGATGCGGATGAAGGTAAAAAAGAGAACGGAAAGAACGCTCATTCCGGCTTCCCGTCCCCGAGGGCGAGGCGGAGCGCCGCTCCCGCACCGAGGGCTATGAACGGATGGAGCCCAAAACCGAGGAGAACGGCCGATACAAGGGCGAAGACAACCATATCCTTCCATCCTCCGGAAAAGGAAATCCGGGTCATATCGTAGACTACTCCCCCGATGATCACCGCCACCGCACAGGCCGCTCCGAGAAAGAACGCCCGGACGGAAGGCGTGTTCAGAAAAAGAAGAAGGACCTTCGCCAGGAAGAGAATGGTGAGGAAGGGCGGAAGGACCGTGCCGGCAACAGCAACGATCGCACCTGCCTTTCCGGCCAGTTTCCGGCCCGCCAGGAGAGCGAGGTTGACAGCGATGGGACCGGGAAAAGCGGTGGCGAAAATCATCATGTCCATGATCTCGCCCGGGGCAAAACGGTCCGTCTCCCGGAGCTCCCTTTCGAGGAGGCCCATCATCACGATTCCTCCGCCGAAAGTAAAGGCTCCCAGGCGGAGGAAGAGCAGAAAAACTCTTGCGAGAGACATCAGCCCATCCCGGTCTCCCCGGGGAAATTCCGCGGAATTGCCATGCCCCGGCCAGCTCCCGGCGTCATGAAGAAAACGCGGCAAGGATGGCGATGAACTGTTCCTGGATCAGTCCGTTGAATTTTCCCCTGCGGTATTCCAGAGTCATGGCGCTTCTTTCTCCCGGGTCGGCATCCCGCATCTCCTCTTTCAGGCCGTCAGGAAGCTCCACGTATTTCCCCCGGAGGTTCATGTCCCCGTCGAAGAAGAGCAGCGTAGGTATCCTGGCGGCTCCAGTGAAAGCCTCAAGATCCTTCGCCCAGGGCTCCCGCTCGAACACCGCCAGGCGGATGAGCGGGTTGAGGTCCGCAGCCCTTTTCACAAAGGGCATGGTCACTACCGTGTCCGGGCAGTAGATTTCGGCGAAGGCAGCAAGGTTGACGGGCTGCTTCACGCCCTTCACGGCCTCTTCGAACTCCGGGGTGAAGACGGTTCGTTCGCAGGCTCTTTTCTGCCGGTCCCGCTCTTCCTCGTACCCCTTCCGGAAGTACTCCTCCAGAGAATATCCTTTTGAAAAGTCGATCATAGTGATTTTCACCCCCGAATACTGGCTGAACGTTTTATTTATTATCTCACAGATCAGAAACTCCCTGCCGTGCTTTCTGCTACAATGGAAAAAAACGGAGGTGGAAGCCCATGGCCCTCTGCAGGAAGTGCGGCGCTGACGGTCCTTTTCTTTCCCTTTCCACATGGAGCCTGTGCCCGTTGTGCAGGGAAGAGGCCCTTTCGGACATACTGGCGGCCATCCGGACCGTGGACGGCAGGTTTGCCGCACTGAAATCCCCTCCAGACGGAAAATCCTGGGCAACTCTGACGGGAAGCATTATCGGCCTTCTTGACCGGCTCGCCGCCATCCTCCCTGAAAACCTGGTTCCGGAAAGCGAGCAGGCTGACGATCCAGGACCCTTTGCCCTGGAGGAAATCCGGATCCTACTCGGCTCAAGTGACCTTGACGAACCCCGTCTCCGTTCCGCCGCATCAATGCTCGACAGACTTCTCCCCTTCGTGGAGAACCGCAGCCCCGAAAACTTCGCTGCATTTCTCAGGCTCCGTTCAAAAGTCTTTTCCGCCCTGGCAAAAACCGACCGGGACAGGGCGATGTCCCTTCTTGAGAAAAAGCACACCCCTCCTGGTGATCAGTCCCAGCTGACCCTCATCTGACGCCGCGGGACTTCGGCCGGGGTCATTGCCCTTCTTCACGCTCCGCCTTGCCCGCATGCCCTCCGTGAAGGTTACCCCGGAACCATGAGAAGAAGACCCCCAGAAAACACAACAGGGAGGAAATGGAAAAACTGATCTTCACCACGACGAGAAAGGTGCCGTACCGTTCGGGAGTGATCTGCTCGCTCCCGAGCAGTGCGGCGAAGACCACGGTGATAACCGCCATGCTGGTCATCTGTCCCAGCACCCGCATGGTGCCCACAGAGCCTGAGGCCGCACCGTAAAACCTCGACGGAACGGAACCCATTATGGCGTTCGTGTTCGGCGAGGAAAAAAAGGCAAAACCGAGGCCGAGCAGAATAAGAGCCGTAAAAATGAAGGCCATGGGCGTTTCCCTGCCGAGAAAGGCAAAAATGGTAAGTCCGAGGGCGGTGGACAGCATGCCCCCCGATGCGAGCAGTCCCGGCTCAATCCTGTCCGAAAGTTTTCCGGTATAGGGAGAGAGAAAAGCCTGCAGAAGAGGCTGGGTTACCATGACCACCCCCGCCTCCGACGGGGACATGCCCTTGATGTACTGAAGGTACAGGCTGAGAAGAAAGGCCACGGAGTAGGTGGCGGCATAGTTGATCAGCGCTGCCGCGTTGGAAAAGGCAAAAACCCGGTTTCCGGAAAAAAGACGGATCTCGAACAGCGGGTCTTCAGACCGAAGCATCCTCCGGATAAAGACCGCAAAAAGAACGCCTCCCGCAGCCATGAGAGATATTCCCCAGACGGACGGAAGAATGGAAGCTCCGTACATGACGGCGACGAGAGAGGCCCCGTAGATGAAACAGCCGGGAAGATCGAGCCGTTTGCTGCTCCCCTCCCGCCATTCAAAGGGAACCCGTGTTTTCAGCAGGAAAATTGAGACTGCCCCGAGAAGGGCGTTCACGTAAAAGACCGAGGCCCATCCGAAGGCCGCGATGAGAAGGCCGCCGAAAAAAGGCCCCGCGGAAGACCCAAGGTAGATGGACGCCACGTTGACACCGAGGGCTTTCCCCCGCTCCGCCGACGGGAAAACGGAGGTCAGAATGGCCATGCCCATGGTCAGCATCAGGGAACCTCCCGCTCCCTGCACCGCCCTGAGAAAGATGAAGAAAGGCATGGTGGGCGCCAGGGGACAGAGAATCGTTGAAACGATGAATATCCATGTTCCGAGAACAAGGATGCGCTTTCGTCCCCAGATATCCCCCATTTTTCCCGCCGGGATCAGGAAGACCGCCGAAGAAAGCAGGTATGAGGTGGCCACCCAGCTCAGCCACACGGCGCTCGCACTGTACGCCTGCTGAATGGAGGGCAGGGCGATGTTCACCGAAGAGAGCATGAAGGGCGGCAGAAAGGCGGTCAGCGCCGCAACCGCGAGGACGGCGTTCTTCGAAATGTCGGGGGACTGGTTTCCTGTACGGACCATGGGGCACCACTCGCTTTTTCCTGAACTTGAGAGTAATAGAATACCATATAGAATGCATTTGCCAAGACGGTTCCGCCGTGCCAATGGGCGGAACCGTGGTCTTCGCCGGTAATCCCGAAAAGGAACCGGAGGGAGCGGCTTCCGGCCGCCGCCTCCGGTTTCCGGTGTTCACCCGTCGTACAGGATATTTTTACTGCCCGAAAAGCTTCATTCCCGCGGCGAAGGCCCTTTCATTGACCTCCACGGCACGGGGAGGAACACAGGCCCGGAGCGTCCTGCCCCAGTCCATGCCGTCCAGCCCCAGGGTCTTCACAACCGTACCGAGAAGGACCATGTTCATCACTTTCGGGTTTCCGAGTTCCTCCGCCGTTTTTGCCGCTTCCACCAGAAGGGTCCCGGGAGCGGCGGCTGAAAGGGTTTTTTCGATCTCCCGGGGATATTCCGCCTGGCCAAGGATCACCGGCATGGGAAAGATTTCATGGTTGTTCACAATCAGCCTGCCGCCGGAAGAAAGGTACGGAAGCCAGCGGAGAGCCTCCATTTTCTCAAAGGCCACCACCACGTCGGCCTCCCCCCTGCAGATGACCGGGGAATACACTTTTTCCCCGTACCTCACGTGGGTCGACACGCTGCCGCCCCTCTGGGCCATGCCGTGAATCTCCGACATCTTGACGTCATAGCCGAAGGAAAGAAGGCCCTCCGTCAGCACCTTGCTCGCGAGGATGGTCCCCTGACCGCCGACACCCACGAGCAGAACATTCCTGGTCTTTGCGTTCATCGGGCGTCTCCTTCCCTTCCAATGGCGTTCTTCGGGCAGACCTGGACGCACAGGCCGCATCCGTTGCAGGCCGCCCGGTCGATGACGACACGGCCGTCCCGTTTCGTGATGGCGGGGCAGCCGAGTTTCAGACACGCACCGCAGAGAACGCATCGTTCTTCGTCGACGGAACACTTCAGTCCTGCCCGCTCCTTCTGCACATCCTTCAGCAGCGCACAGGGACGGGTGGTCACGATGACAGACGTCTCTTCCGCCGCCCAGGCCCTGTCCACAGCTTCGGCGGATGCCTTCAGGTCGTAGGGGTCAACCACGTGGATATTCTCCCCTTTCACTCCGCAGGCTTCGCAGATCTTCGGAATGTCCAGCGCAACGGTCTCCTCTCCTGAAAGAGTTCTGCCCGATCCTGGATTTTCCTGCTGGCCCGTCATGGCGGTGATCCTGTTGTCCATTATGACGAACACTCCCCGGGACTTGTTCACCACCGCGTCGATGAGGCCGGTGATACCGGAGTGGAAGAACGTGGAATCTCCCAGGATTCCGAAAACCTTCTCATTCCTGCCCGCCTTCTCGCCGGCTTTCTGGAAGCCGATGGCTGCGGAAAAGCCCGCGCCCATGCAGATGGTGGTCTCTCCCACGTTGAGAGGAGGCATGGAGCCGAGGCCGTAGCAGCCTATATCCCCCGTGACGATCACATCTTTTTTTTTGCTCAGGGGAAAGAACAACCCCCTGTGGGGGCACCCCGGGCAAAGGAGGGGCGGCCTGTTCGGCGGCGGAACCTCCCCTTCCCGTCCCGGGGCGGGTTCTTTCCCCAGGACCGCGCGGGCGACGATCGCCGGGGTGAGTTCATCCACCACGGGCAGGACGTCCTTCCCGAAGCAGGGAATTCCCATGGCCCGAATTTCCGTTTCGAGAAAGGGGTCGTTCTCCTCAACCACCCAGAGGGTCTTCACTTTCGAGGCAAACTCCCGGATGAGCCTTCGCGGAAGCGGCCATGAAAAGCCTATCTTCAGAAAACTCGCCCCGTCCCCCAGGGCTTCCCTGGCATACTGATACCCGACACCCGAGGCGATTACCCCGATCTCGGATCCTTCGGCCATTGTCACGGAATTGAAGGGGGATGATTCCCCGAATTCTCTCAATTCCTCAAGCCGCTTTTCAACCATATGGTGCTTCTGCCTCGCGAAGGCGGGCAGCATGGCGTTTTTCGCCGGGTTTCTTTCGTACTCCCTGACGGGAAGTTCGATCCGCTCACCTGTCTCAACCACGCTCTTGCTGTGGCATATCCTGGTGGTGAGCCTCAGGAGGACGGGCGTATCGAACCCTTCGGAAATCTCGAAGGCAGCCCTGGTGAAATCGAGGCATTCCTGGCTGTCGGAGGGCTCGAGCATGGGCACCTTCGCGTGAAGGGCGTACCAACGGTTGTCCTGTTCGTTCTGGGAACTCGAGAGCCCCGGGTCGTCCGCGGAGACGATGACCAGTCCCCCGTTCACTCCGATGTAGGACATGGTGAAAAACGGATCCGCCGCTACGTTCAGCCCCACATGCTTCATGGCGCACAGCGCCCGGGCGCCCGCTATGGAGGCTCCTGATGCCACTTCAAGGGCAACCTTCTCATTGGGGGACCACTCGGAATACACTTCGGGAAATCGTGCGATGTTCTCGAGTATCTCCGTGCTGGGCGTTCCGGGATAGGCGGCGGCCACATGGCCCCCTGCCTCCCAGGCTCCCCTGGCTACGGCTTCGTTGCCGGTCAGTATCACTTTCATGGACGGGTCGCTCCTTTTTTATATTCTCTTCGCCGGGGCAAAGTGATAATAATTTTTTATCACACAGAGGCCTTTTCCGCAACAAAAAAAGAGATTCTCTGCGGAATCTCTTTTCGCCTTCCGGAAAGAAACCGGGTGCCGGGAAGATCATCCCTTCTTCAGGTACCTGTACACGGTCGCCTCCGAGACTCCCAGGCGCCGGGCGACTTTCTGCACCGCCCCCTTCATGGAAAAGAGATGCCTTCCTTTCAGAACGCCCACAAACCTGGTCCTCTCTTCCGGGGTCATCACCCCGGGGGGTGCTGAAAATTCCGAGGCTGCCTTCTCTATCAGCACATCCATGAGGCCGTCAAGGTTCGATTCCTTCTCCGCAGGGAAAAATTCTTCCAGCGGCGCGGGTTCTTCTTCCTTTCCCGGAAGCGGCGATCTGCCCGAAAGGCCGTTCAGCATGCGAATTTTCTCATGGAGGGTATCATGAAGGCGAATAAGGTCCGTGACGTCGTGATTCGCGCATATCATGCCCCGGAGTTCCCCCTGCTCATCCTTGATGAAAAAGGTGTGCGATTCCAGGATCCGGTTGTCCCTGGTCCTGTCCATGTGGGCGACCATGTCCTCGCTGCAGCCGCCGCTCTGGATCAGCTTGACGAAGGTCGGGGCATAGTCGGACATGGTGCTTCCGACGGAACGGCCGCTGATCTGCCCGTTCCGTATGGCGATGATGGAAGCTTCCGGCCTGGACACGTCATGGAGCACCAGTTCGTATTCGGGGCCGCAGACCTCGGCGAAAAAATCGAGAAGCGGAATGTATTTTTCCAGAAACTCCCGGTTTCCGGATGTCTGGCCTTCAGTTTTCATGCTGCGCCATCCCTTCCGTGCAAAATCTTTTGTTGACTGATAAAAAATTCATATCATTTTTCCGCTCTGCTGTAAAGGCAAAGAAACTCCGGGAGGACTTCCCTTCATCAGAACGGAACCGGAAAAGAAAAACGGCGGTCCCTCATGGAATCCGCCGTCATTGTTCTTTTTCTGCCCTTTTCAGGGTGGGAACAGCTCCTCCTTTTTCAGTTGCCAGTCCGGATCCGCTCCGTTATCCTCTCGAATTCCTTCATGAGTTCCTGGTCGTACACGAGGGCAAGGTCGGGTACCGCAAAACCGAAGACTCCCTCCAGGGTGCTCATGGAGACCTGGATAAGGGAGATGAGGTCACTTCCTGTTTTTACTGTGTCGTAGGTGTTCCGGGCAACGAAATAATCTCTCTTCAGTTTTTCCGAGGCTCCCCTGAGGGCGTTTTCCTGCCCCCTCAGGTACTGCCGGTAGAGCTCCGCTGTCCGGACGGTGCGGTCGTTTGCCTTTACGTTGGCCTCCAGAACCTGCCTGTTTTTTTCGTCCCGTCCCGCCTTCGCCAGCATCTGGCGGGCCTCGTCGCCCAGACGCCGGGCGGTTTTCATGACCTCTTCAAGGCGTGGAATGTACTCACTGCCGATTTTTCCCAGGACGTTGAGGTTTGCCTGAAGGTAGAGATCTACCAGCACCATGTGGACCCCCGTGTACTTCCTGGCCGACTGGACGCTGCCCTGCCCTCCCTGGAGAAGGCTCAAAATCTGCTGGTTGATTTTTCTGATACTGTCGGCTGCCAGCAGGAGGTGCAGCACGTCGTCGCCGCTGACGCTGGAAAGGAGCACGTCGAGCTGCTGCTCCTCCACGCTGACTCCCATTTTCGCCAGGGCTTCCCGCATGGCTCTTTTGAGCTCCGTTTTTCTCGCAGTCAGTCCTTCAATGTCTTCCCTGAGGTCAGCTATTTTTTCATCGATTTTCGTCCGGGTTTTCTTCAGGGGATTCCAGGTTTTTTCAGGCGCCCCTATCCTCTCCTTCAGAAGCACCGTGATCTCGTCCCCCGCCTGTTCGATCTTCATCTCGAGAAAGTTGTATTCCTGGCGGGCGTTCTGAAGCTCCGAGCCGATAAGGACGGCAAAGACCTCGTCGAGAAGGGCTTCGTACTTTTTGGTGTTCGACTTTTTATCCTCTCCGAAAAAACTCGATTCGGGAAGATCTTTCTGGCGGTCAAACACCTCCAGCGACTTTTCCAGCTTGGGAAGAGCCTTTTCCCAGATTTTCGCAAAGAACGGATCGCTGTCCCCGGCGGCGGGAAGGGCCGGAGAAAACAAAAAGCAGAGCAGAAGAATCACGGGAACCATCGGTTTCATTTCCATCACCTCATGACAGTAATCTATCACAAATGCCTTCCAAAAGGAAAAAGAAAATTACTGATACCGGGCCTTTCCGGCGAAGAAAACGCCGGTGGTATACTTTTGGAGGACCACATTCTCCTTCCCGGAGGTGACGGCGGCAATGAAAAAGGTAAGCATACTGAATCATGTAATAGGGCCTGTGATGAGAGGCCCCTCGAGCTCCCACACCGCAGGCCCGTGGCGAATCGGCCGCATGGCGGCAAACCTCCTCGGCGCACCCCCGGAACGGGCCCTTTTCACCTTCCATCCTTCCAGCTCCCTGGCGGTCTGTTTCCATGAGCAGGGCAGCGACCTTGCCTTTGCGGCAGGGCTCCTCGGCCGTCCGCTCACGGATCCCGATTTTTCCCGGACCCTCTTCCGGGCACCGGATCTCGGACTTGACGTCCGCTTCGAGAAGTTCCCTTTTCCAGAAGCCGACCATCCGAACAGCTCCCTGCTCCGCCTCTCCGGAGGAGGAAAGGAACTGGTCATACACAGCAGATCCACCGGAGGCGGCTCTTTTGAAATCGCTTCCGTCAACGGCTGTCCTGCGGACATCACGGGAGAATCCTTCGTCTTTCTCCTTGAAGGGCAGCGGGAGGAAGATCTGAAGCATGCCTCCGTTATCGCTGAAGAATGCGGATGGGAAACCTCCGTTCGCCGGGGTTCCGGGGGACCGGTGCTCTTCGGCAAATCCTCCGCTCCCCTTCCCGAAACCGCCAGGGAAACCCTTGCCCGGAACGGGACCCGGTTCTTCAACGCCGATCCTGTCATGCTGCCCATGCCAGGAGAACCTCTTTTTTCCTGTGTTTCAGGGCTGCTCTCCCTTGCGGCGGAAAAAGGATGGTCTCTCGGCCGCGCTGCCCTTGCGTCGGAGGCCTCTCTCCTGGGTGTGCCGGAAAAGGATCTTATGGATGAGATGGAACGCCGCCTCGACATCATGCTCACAGCGGTAAGAAAGGGACTGGCAGGGGATTTTTCCTCCATGAAGCTGCTCACCCCCATGGCGCAAAGGCTCTGGAATTCGGAAAAGAAGGGCGCTCTTTTCACCGGAGGGCCTCACGCCAGGGCCGCCATACGGTCCCTGGCGGCCCTCCACGTCTGCTCTTCCGGCGGCGTGGTATGTGCGGCCCCAACCGGCGGTGCTGCCGGTGTTCTCCCCGGAGTGGCGGCCACCCTGGCGGAGGATTTCGGCATCACAGGGGAGAGGCTCCTGCTGTCCCTCTGGGCCGCCGGAGCCGTGGGGTACCTCCACGACCTCAGAAGCACCTTCGCGGCGGAGGTGGCGGGATGCCAGGTGGAGATCGGGGCGGCGGGAGCCATGGCCGCAGCGGCTGCGGCTGAGGCTGCGGGAGGAACGGCACGGCAGGGGTGCGACGCGGCGGCCACAGTGTTCCAGAATGTCATGGGGTCGGTGTGCGACCTCGTCCAGGGAGTGGTGGAAATACCCTGCCACAGCCGAAACGCCTCCCTCGCCTCCCAGGCGTTTCTCTGCGCCGACCTGGTCCTCGGCGGATATGAAAACCCGGTTCCCCTGGATGAAACCATCGACGCGGTGGACAGGGCAGGACGGATGCTTCCGGAGGAACTGCGATGCACATCCCGGGGAGGCCTCGCACTCTGCCCTTCGGCCCTTGCACTTCCCCGGCTCGATACGGGGACACACTAAATTCACAAGGAGGAACACAACATGCCGGCAGTTTTATGGGAAAGAAGCGATGGCGTAGGCTCCATCACCCTCAACCGCCCCGAGGCCATGAACACCTTCAATACGGAACTCGCAGCCGAACTGAACGATGCGCTCCGCACCATGGAATCCGACGACGCCGTGCGGGCCGTCGTTCTCTCCGGTGCGGGAAAACATTTCTCCACGGGAATCGACCTCAGGGAGTATCTGACAAAGGAACGGCATGAGATCAGGGGTTTTCTCTCGCTCATGAACATCCACAACCACACCCTTGCGGCCATGACGAAACCCGTCATCGCCTCGGTGCAGGGATACGCCCTGGCCAACGGGACTGGGCTTGCCCTCGCCTGCGACTTTGTCGTGGCGTCGGAAGACGCCGTCTTCGGCACCACCGCGGTGAACGTGGGCCTCATCTGCCTGGAACCGGGACACCAGCTCGCGCGGTGGATCGGTGAAAAAAGGGCCCTTCAGTATGTTCTCACCGGGGACCTCATACCGGCTTCCAAAGGAAAGGAACTTGGTTTTGTTTATGCCGTGACGGAAAAAGAAAAACTCGAAGAAAACTCCCTGGCCCTGGCGGCACGGCTGGCCTCGAAGAGCAGGCTCTCGGTCCGCACAGGGAAAAGGGGCTTCGCCGCCATGTCCGGTCTCCCCGTTGAGCGGGCTGTGGAGGCCGGCGGCGAGCTGTTCGCCGCCCTGGCGTCCTCCGAGGACGGAAGGGAAGGCGTGGAAGCCTTCCTCGCCAAGCGCCCCGCGGCATTCAGGGGAAGGTAGCAGAAAGGGGATTCCAGCAGATGATCATTACCACGACGCACACCATTGAAGGCAAGAGTATCACATCATACAGGGGGATCGTCTTCGGTGAAGTCATCGCCGGGGCGAACTTCATGAAGGACTTTAAGGCAAGCCTCACGAATTTTTTCGGCGGCCGGTCCGGGGCCTATGAAAAAGAGCTCACCGAGGCCAGGGAAGCCGCCCTGAAGGAAATGGAACAGCGGGCTGCCGGGCTGGGAGCCAACGCCATCGTGGGCATGCTGGTCCACTACGAAGTGCTCGGCAGCAACGGAAGCAACATGCTCATGGTCTCCACCTGCGGTACGGCGGTGCGGACGGACTGACCGGGAGCGGAGCGGGCGCCGCGAACGGTTACCTCCTAGAGGTCGTCCCTCCACAGCGGCATGGTGGAACACCGGGGACCTCCCCCGCCCTTCACCAGCTCGTCCGCTTCCACGGGGACCACGTTGATGCCGGCCTTTTCCAGGGCCCGGATGGTTCCCGTATTCCTGTCCCAGATGCACACCTTGCCGGGCTCCAGCGTGAAGGTATTTCCGCCGGAGCCCGCTCTCTGTTCGGCGAAGGCCACCGCTTCGCTCTCGCTGCCCCCCACTTTGACGATCCGGAGGGACGACAGCTTCAGCACTTTCCGGATGGCCCCGAAAAGAGAGTTTTCCCTGGTGATCCTGAGCCGGTCACCCCGTCCCCGGGTAATGTGAAGCACCGTGATTTTCTTTTCAATATAGGGGAAAAAGAGAAAGGCATCGTGGTCGATCATGTTCAGGAACATGTCAACGTGGACTGTGAGCCCGATGGAATCCTGGGGACCGAGCCTGGGATTTTCGAAAAGGAGGGCGAGCACGTCGGTAATGTGCCCCGATTCCATGGTCCGTCGTGCGATTCGCTCGATGGATTCGGGGTGAGTCCTTTCGTTCACCCCGACAACAAATACGTTCGGGCTGTAGCAGTGGATGTTGCCTCCTTCGACAGGCCTGTCGTCACCTTCGGCGGAGCCGTACCATGTTTTGAACCCCGTGTCCTTCAACAGGGGGTGATGTTTGAAAAGAGCCTTCACGCAGGCAGGCTCCTTCATCCTGTCTCTGTTCAGCATCCTGCCGAAAACCACCCCTTCCCCGAGAACGGCTGCGGAATCCCGGGAATAGAGCACGTTCGTCATGGGGAAAAGGCACCATTCGTCCCGCCTGTCGGCCAGGTCATGCAGGGAGACCTCCCCGGTCTCCCTGTTGAGTTCATCCTTCGTCATGCCGAAAAAAAGCCGGTCCACCATGTCCCGGGGGGACATCCCCAGAAGGTATTCCCGGAGCACTTCCAGTGTCTGGGCCGTCACACAGGGCCGTTCAGTCTCCAGTATGGAAGGCAGGACATCTTCCCTCACCCCCGGAAGGGCGAAAATTTCCCGGAGCAGATCCTCGAAAACCAGGACCCCGGCACCGAAGGAGCGAACCGTCTCCACCCACTTTCGGTGCTCTTCCGCCGCCTTTCCGGGGCTGGGCACCGCATCCCAGGCGAAGGAACCGATATTGAGGGGGGTACACCGCTCGATGCCCTTTCCGGGAGGCTGCATTATCACCGCCCGGAGCTTTCCGATTTCCGAATTCACCCTGATCTTCAGCCCCGACACAGGCGTTCCTCCTTTTTCTTGAACCGCTTCAGCGGTAGAGGTCCGTACTCAGGTACTTCAGCCCTGAATCGCACACGAGAAAAACGACGTTCTTTCCATATTCCTTTCCCCTGAGCAGTCCGGCCGCCGCCTGCAGGTTCGCCCCGGAAGAGAAGCCGGCGAAAATACCCTCCAGGCGGGCAAGGGCTCTCGCTCCTTCCGCGGCTTCCTCGCTGCTTACAGTCAGGTAGCCGTCCACAAGGGCAGGGTCAATGAAGGGAAGGTCCCTGCTGTACCCCCCGCCCTGAATCTTGTGATTCGCGTTTGTCACTTTCCTGCCCGCAAGAAAGGCGGCGGTGTCAGGCTCCACCACATAGCACCGTATGGACGGTTTGAGTTTCTTCAGGGCTCGGGAGCAGCCGGCAAATGAACCTCCGGTTCCGGCGAAATCCGCGAAGGCGTCGATCCTGCCCTCCGTCTGTTCCCATATTTCTCTCCCCGTCCCGAACTCGTGGGCCCTGACATTGCTTTCCAGGGCAAACTGGTCCGCCCGGAAGGCATTCCTTTCGCGGACGATCCGCTGCGCTTCCTCCTCCACCAGGGCCAGGTCGATGCCCGAAACCTGCCCCGGCTGCGATCCCGGCGCCTGTTCCACCAGGACGACTTCAGCCCCGAGGGCAGACATCATCCTGGCCCGCTCCATGGAATTCCCCCTGGACATGACAGCGGTGAAGGGATAGCCTTTGACTGCACAGACAATGGCAAGCCCGGTTCCCGTATTTCCGCTTGTCAGCTCCACGACGTTCTGCCCCGGAGAAAGTTCTCCCGACGCCTCGGCCTCTTCAATCATTCTGAGGGCTATCCGGTCTTTTTTGCTGAATCCGGGGTTCAGATATTCGAGCTTGCCGTACAGCCCGCCGCTCAGTCCCCATTCTGAGGCCAGCCGGTCAAGCCGCACCAGGTGCGTGCTGCCTATGGCCTGAAGTACGCTGTCCAAAACCCTATTCATCAATCCCCCACTCCTCTCCGCCCCTGCATGTCGAGGTCAGTTCCCGCAGGCCGGCTGAATTTTGACACTACTATCATATCGCATTCTCGCATTGACACGGTGTCCTGGAGACACCATACTTTTCGTGCATCATAAACCCGGGCGGAGGTGGCGTGCAATGGAACCGATAAGAGCTGTCATATGGGGACTCGGAACGATGGGCTCGCTCATGGCGAAAATACTCTCTGAAAAGGAAGGAATCGAAATAACCGGTGCCGTGGATCTGAACCCGAACAAAACAGGAAAATCTCTGGGAGCAATAACAGGCTCCTCCCGCCACGGCGAAATTACGGTGACAGCGGATGCCGGGGAGGCGCTGGCACAGGAAGCGGACCTCGTCCTCCTGGCCACATCCTCGTTTATCAGTGAAACCGCGGAACCTGTCAGGCAGATAGTGAAAAGCGGCAAAAACGTGATCACCATTGCCGAAGAATGGGCCTTTCCCCGCCGGACAGCCCCGAAAGTGGCAGAGGAAATCGACCGGCTCGCGAAAACTTTCGGCGTCACCGTCCTGGGAACGGGCGTGAATCCGGGATTCGTGCTCGATACGCTGATAATATCCCTTTCCGGAACCTGTGCGGGGGTAAGCAAAATAACCGCCAGGCGGGTGAACGACCTTTCACCCTTCGGCCCGACAGTAATGGCAAGCCAGGGAATCGGCCTCTCGCCAGAAGAATTCGGGAAAGGACTCGAAAACGGCGCCATCTCAGGCCACATCGGCTTCGAACAATCAATACACATGATCGCCTCTTCCCTGGGGATCAGGCTGGAAAGAATCACCCAGTCCCTTGAACCCATCATATCCCGTACTTCACGAAAGACCCCCTGCGTGAGCATCTCCCCCGGGCAGGTCGCTGGCTGCAATCACCGGGCAGAGGGATGGTCGGACGGCAGGCCCGTCATCATTCTCGAACATCCCCAGCAGGTTCACCCGGAAACCGAAAACGTCGAGACCGGAGATTTCATCCACATTGAAGGCAGACCGGACATCCGGCTCGCAATCCAGCCCGAGATACCTGGGGGAACAGCCACGGCAGCCCTTGCCGTCAACATGATCCCTCATGTTCTGAATGCCCCGGCGGGTCTTGCCTGCATGGCCGACCTTCCGGTTCCCTCAGCGAGGCTTGCTGATTTCCGGCAGTTTCTGAAATAAGGCGGGAGGGAATACCCCCGCCCTATTTGCACTCAGAACCCGAGTACTCTCAGAACCACGCCAAGAAGAACTTCAACCCCTGCCGCCAGATCCTCCCCGGAAGTGTGCTCCTCCGGACTGTGGCTGATGCCCCCGGCGCTGGGTACAAAAATCATGGCCGTTCTGCAGACCCTGGCCATCATCTGGGCATCGTGGCCGGCTCCCGAGACCAGCCGCATGGAGGAAAGGCCTTTCGAAGCAGCTGTCTCTTCGACGGCCTGGACAAGTTCCCTGTCGAAAACCACGGGTTCGAAGCGGACAAGGTGCTCCGACGAAATCCCGACACCTTCTTCGAAGGCGGTTTTTTCCAGGAAGGCCGCGAGCCGCTTCTCCGCCTCTGTCAGCTTCTCACCGTCCGGATCCCGCAGGTCCACCGTGAAAACGGCCTTCGAGGGGATGACGTTCACCGCTCCGGGTTCGAAGTCGATGGTTCCGACGGTGGCAAGGGTGGTCCCCGCAGAGAGGGAAAGGCCCCTCAGGAACACCGACACCAGGGCGGCGGCATAGCCTGCGTCATGGCGCAGCTTTGTCGGGGTCGTCCCGGCGTGATTCGCCTTGCCTTCAATGGTGATCCGCCACCAGGAAATTCCCTGCACTCCCTCCACCACACCGATCCGTTTCTTTTCGGCGTCAAGCCTCGGCCCCTGCTCCACGTGAAGCTCGAGATACCCGGAGGGAAGCAGGAAACCCGGTTCTTCCCCGCCGGAACACCCTATGGCGGCAAGTGCTTCGCCCACGGTGCAACCCTTTCCGTCGGTGATGTCCAGCGCCTCTCCGAGGGGCATGCCCCCCACGGCCACAAGAGACCCCAGCATATCGGGCTGAAATCTCACGCCCTCTTCATTCGTGAACGCCGCCACCACAAGCGGCCGGGGCGGAACCACGCCGGCCTCCCGGAAGGCCCTGAGCACCGCCAGGCCGGACAGGACGCCGTAACAGCCGTCATAGGGCCCCGCATGGATCACCGTGTCAATGTGGGAACCGATCATCAAGGCATTCCCAAGGCCGCCGTCCGCCCCCCGGAGAATGCCGAAAAGATTGCCGATCCTGTCCATCCGGACCTCGAGGCCGGCTTCTTCCATCCATCGAACCACCATATCCCTGCCCGCTTTATCACTTTCCGAAAGGGCGAGCCGCGTCCTCCCGCCGCTCGAATCCAGTCCCACTGACGCCAGGCTGTCTATCTGCCCGAGAAGCACGTCACTCCTCACAACCGGCCGGGAAACTGAATTTTCTCCTGAAATCATTGCCGAGCCTCCTCAATATACCTGTTTTTCATTTCAGTAATACCGGCACCCGTTGCATCATCCTTCTTCCGAAGAGAGCGGCCGGACTCCGAGGAAAACATCTCCGCCCGGACCGCCTTCCGGTCCGTGGGCAAAGGGAACGCGGACCGGTTCGAATCCCGCGCCCCTTATGAGTTCAACCCACACCGCCCGGGGAAAGAGCCCCAAACTGTGGCGGTCGTGGAAAACCTCCACTGTTCCGTCCCGCTCTCTTAGAACATAGGCCATGTCGGCGATATACTCCTCTTCCCGGTTTTCGGGAATCCACCGCCACTCGAGATAGCGGAGGGCACGGCCGTCCTTTTCGCTGCCTCCCGTTTCCGTTCCGGGTGCGAAAGTCTCCGTGACGAAGTCGGGCTGGAAGAGAGCCGCTCCTCCCGGGGCGGTATGAATGAAGGCCGTGGCGATTGCGTCGGCGAGACCGCCGCGGCTTTTCATGTAGTTCACCGCGTCATGGAGGAGAACACAGTCGAACGTCCCTCCGAGCCGGATAGAGCGCATGTCTCCCTGCACATGTCTGCATTCCGGGTTGAGACGGCGGTTCAGTTCCAGCATGGCCGGTTCCAGGTCAACAAGAGTACAGGCGAAGGACCTCTTCAGGTATGCGGCATTGTGCCCGGGCCCGCTTCCCAGATCGAGCAGCGTGACCGGATGCCTCAGGCTGTGGGAAACAAAGAGGCGCCTGTACAGGTCAGCCTCTTCGGCGTAATCCTCCACAGGGGTCAGCAGGGGGTACCACTCCGCAAGGTCCCGGTACAGCCTGAGATTCAGGCCGGAATACGTCTCTTCGCTTCTCCCCATCTGCATCCCTCCCTCTTACGTCCGCCGGGCCGTGAAAAACTCGTAGGCGAAATACTCCGGGTACTTCCTGCGCATTTCAGGTTCCAGAGCCAGTCGGTCAAGGACAGCGAGCGCGTCTTCGTCGCCTTCGTATTGTTTCCGCATCTCGCAAATGCGTTTTTCCATGGGAGTGTAGAAATCCGTCCACCAGGCTTCGTCCGGCAGGGAAAAATGGCCTGCCGGGGAAAACCCGGATTTTTCCAGCAAGACCAGGATATCGGCCGTCCTTCCCATGGACGGGTAATCGAGCTCGAAGCTCTCTCTCACCTCGGCCGGAGGGTCATCCCTGAGCCACACGGCGTCTGTGAAGGCAAGGAATCCTCCCGGGCGGAGCAGCCCCCGGCAGACGGACAGGGCCTGTTCCATGCCGATGGAGTACAGGGCCCCCTCGGACCAGACCAGGTCAAAGCTCTCCCGTGGCAGCCCGGTATCGGCCATATCGGCAACCATGGGAAAAATCCGTTCCGAGAGCCCGAGGGACAACACCGTCTCCCTGAGGCGGCTGATGCTGGGCTCATGAAGATCCACGGCGACGATGGTTCCACGGGTCATTTCGGCGAGGTGGAGGGTCTGTCCCCCAACGCCGCACCCCAGGTCCGCAACTTTCGGGAAGGGCGGCAGACCGTCGCACAGCCCGAGGGCCCTCTCGACGCAGGCCCTGTTTCCGGGCCCCTGCCGCGGAAGGGATTCGAACAGCTCCAGGAACAGCTGCCAGAACCGGGAAGTCGGTTCACTCATGGCTCTCCCTCCTTCAGATATTACCGGAACGTCAGTTGTGTCCAGTGTCCGGGGCACGTTTCTCAGTGAAAACCACCCGTTTGCAAACATCCGGCAGGCCTCCCGCGATGCTCCCTCTCACCGACTCAATTGTCGGGGCATTGCCCTTGCCCGTCAATACTCATGGAGAGGCAGTTTCTGCCTCTTTAGTGAATAAAAAAGTCTCCTCCCCTTCAGGGGAGGAGACTGCGCTTTCGTCGCTGCGAAAGGGAAATCTCTTAGTTTCCCTGTTCGCTGGTGACTTCGCTGTTCCACCGGTCGTTCGACTTGCGGAAAAGCACCGGGTCGACAATCCTGCCGTTCTTTTGTTCCACGGCGAGGAAATCGCCCTCCGGAAGAAGCCAGAAGGGCTTTCCGGACATAAACACAAGTTTCTTGAACATGGTTGTACCTCTTTCTCTTTCTGATTTCCGAAAAAACGGCGCCTCAAAGGGGATGTCTCGGTTCCAGCCGCTTCAGGTCGTATGGGCGCCGCAAAAAAATGAATCAGGCCATTCCGGATATATTCTCCAGAATGGCCTGGAAACTATCTGGCTCCTCGGCGAGGACTCGAACCTCGAACCTAGTGGTTAACAGCCACCCGCTCTGCCGATTGAGCTACCGAGGAATGATCTCTGGTGTAGTGGAGGCGGCACCCAGATTCGAACTGGGGATAAAGGATTTGCAGTCCTCTGCCTTACCACTTGGCTATGCCGCCGTACAACAAATGGAGCGGAAGACGGGATTTGAACCCGCGACCCCAACCTTGGCAAGGTTGTGCTCTACCCCTGAGCTACTTCCGCATCCCTTTTCAATAGTGCGAAGATGGTGGCGGGACCCAGAATCGAACTGGGGACACGCGGATTTTCAGTCCGCTGCTCTACCATCTGAGCTATCCCGCCTCATTTGGAGGTTAAATGGCGGGGCCGACGAGACTCGAACTCGCGACCTTCGGCGTGACAGGCCGACGCTCTAACCGACTGAGCTACGACCCCGCATTCTCCAATGAAGCCTTGGTGGGCGAAACAGGGTTCGAACCTGTGACCCCCTGCGTGTAAGGCAGGTGTTCTACCGCTGAACTATCCGCCCGTGGGTGTTCCTGCAACGCGAGGGATAGTATATAAGGAATTCTGCTGATGGTCAACACTCTCTACCAAAGAAAGAATTTTCCGGCCTTTTCAGGCAAATCGCTTTTTCCCCTATGGCAGGTGCTCAAGATTTCCCCCTCCTCCGGGAAGGCCATCCCAACATTTCCAGGAGGGGTACCCATGAAAAGCGGCGGTCATTTTCCTGACAGACCGGATCCGGACTTAACCGCCGCAGAAAGACGTGTCTCCGGAAGCTGAAAAGGATCATGACCGCAAAGGGGGCATATGCCACCCGCTTTTCCTTCAACGGTCTCAGGCGAGAGCTAAATCCACGGCCGCCAGCGAATGCAGCAGAGTGGAATCGAAAACTGGAATTGACACGTGTTCCTGTTGTATCAGCAAGGGGATCTCGGTGCAGGAAAGGGCTGCGCATTCCGCGCCCTTCTTGGCCAGGTCCTCGATGATTCTCACATACTTTTCCCGGGATTCGTCCTTTATGATGCCCAGACAGAGTTCGTGCCAGATAATGTCATCCACTATCTTCCTGCCTTCGTCGTCAGGTATCATGGGTTCAAGTCCATAGCGTTCGACCAGCACGTTCCTGTAAAAAGTTTCCTCCATGGTGAACCTGGTGCCCAGAAGAGCCACTTTCTTCATTCCCTTTTCCTTTATGGCCTTTCCGACGGCATCGGCAATGAAAATGCCTTTCATTCCCGTGGCCTTTTCCACGTCCGGAGTGAACATTCCCATGGTGTTGGAACAGATGATGAAAAAATCGGCTCCGGCGCTCTGTATGCTTTTTCCCGCCTCCACAATTGTCGCAGCGGCCTCGTCCCTTCGCCCGGCACTCAGGGGACCTTCCACATCTTCAAAATCTACGGAATACATGGCGATCCTGGCGGAGTGCAACCCTCCCAGGCGCCTGCTGACTTCCTCATTCAATATTCGGTAATAGTCTATGGAAGATTCCCAGCTTACACCTGCAATGACACCGATTGTCTTCATTATGAACTCTCCCTTCTTCATGTGACGGAGCACCCTGATGATTATACCCTGAACCGGCCTTTCTGCTCAGCTCCGTTGACTGTGTCAGGCCCCGTTGGACCGGGACATTCCGGCGGTTCCCCCTGAATGGGGGCTTTCTGCCGCTGTTCCGGCCATCTTTTCGAGAAGGGTCAGAATGCGGAGAAGGTAAAGGAGAACCCCGCCGTTGGCTGCAAGAATAAGCCCCGTCACAAGGGACGGGAGCAGTCCGGGAAAGAGCATGGAGGTTCCGAACATGATGGAGAGGAGGTTCAGAACAATCTGGGAAAGGTTCAGCCGCACCAGGATGGGCGGCACAGGATCCCCCCCTCTTTTCGGGATCCCGGAGAGCGTGCCCCGGAGTCCCATGACCCCGCCGGCAATATTCAGAATGCCGATGAGAACGGTCAGAAGCGGAACGAGAATTCCCGGAACAATACAGGATACGATGCCCAGGGCCGCGAAAAGGACGCCGCAGAATACCACAAGCCGGGTGCGGCGGAAGGCGCCGATTGGGGTGCTGCCTGTGGAGAGCATCTTCAGGGCCATGATCACCATGAGAAGGCCAAGCTGGGCGCTTGCGGCGAAGGGAAGCATGCCGAGGCTCACCGGAACGAGAAAGAAGCCGAGAAGGACCATAAAGATGCCCGTGAGAAGGATGACCGAATGATCCGCGGAAAGAGTTCCGCTCCCTCTTTCTTTCTCCTCCGGAAGGGGATGCCTGCTGTATATTCTTTTCAGCACCGCCGCCAGGAAGAGGATGGCCGAACCGAAGACCAGGACGGCGGCGGCGGTTTCATCGCCGCTGAACAGTCCCTGCTTCAGCACGAGCACCCCCATAAGCATGGAAAGAAGGTAGACGGCGGCACAGCCGATCCAGAGGAGATGGAACATTCCCCCCAGGCGGGCCCAGACGCGGAACCTGTCGGGGGCGAGGAAAAGGTGGACCAGAAGGGCTGTACCTCCGGGAGTGAAACAGAGGAACAGCAGCATTGCGGGAAAGCGGCTGAAGATGCCGGGAATGAAGCAGGTCACTATTCCGGCGGATGCCACAGCGAGACCGGCGATAAGAAGGGGGTTCGACCGCTTCATGTCTCCGAAGGGGGTCTTTCCCAGGAGGACGATCTGCAGGGCAAACAGGAAAAGAACGAGGCCGTAGACCCCGTTTTCGTAGTAGGGAATTGTTCCCCTCGTCACGGGAAAAAGCAGGATGCCGGTCAAAACCATCATCAGGCCTGAAATGAGGAGAATCACCACGTCCAGCGTGAGGTCCGTTTCTTCAAGGAAAAAATTCCTGTTCATCGAACCTGCTCCTTTCTTTCGCCCTGAAACCGCAGTTCCGGAAGGTTTTCGGACGAATGGGGGAATTTTCTATATCTTACGCTCCATTCCCGTTTTTTTCACCCCCGTCGCAGGGAAAGATTTCCGGCCGCCGCTCCTGCCGGAGAGAGAAATGATACAATGGCCGGGAGAAGGCCTGTTCCATACGGACGCTGTCCGTCAGCACCCTTCCGGTCACGGATGCCGGGGTAAAGGAGATACTCATGAATCTGGACGCCATTGCCGATTTTTCCTTTGTGCGGCCTCTTGCCCCACTGCTGCTCCTGCTGCTGGTTCTTGGGGCCGCCCTTCCTTTTCTGCGCCGTCCCGGAAAGGAACGTCTCTTTTTTGCCGCTCTCGGGCTTTTCTTTTTCGGGGCGTCGGCGGTTTTTCTTCTGATGGGGCAGCCCCTTGCAGCCTTGTCCGTATTTTTTGTTCCGGCCCTTCTCTACGGCGTCTTCAGGAAAGCGGGACGAAAGAATAAATGAAGGAATTGCTGGTCTTCGCCTTTTTTCTCTATTTCCCTTACGGCTGGTGCGCCCTGTCCGGAAACAGCAGGGAATCCTTCGGGCTGATCTGGAAAGCAGACCGCCATGCCCTTCGGGACGTTGCCGCAGTTTCTCTTCTGACCCTGCTGCCCCTGACGGCCGCTTCCCTTTTCTTTTTCGGTAACCGCCTTTTTCCGCCGGCCCTCGGAGCAGTTCCCGCTGCGGTTCTCTCCGGACTCGCGGCAGCCGTGGCGGAAGAGACCTTTTTCAGGGGATGGGTTCAGACCATGCTGGGATACCGTTTTTCCAGGGTATGGAGCGTTGTCCTGGCCTCCGCCCTGTTCGGGATTGCCCACCTGGCCTCTCCCCACGCCCCCTTCGCGGTGCTGGCTTTCTTTCCGGGGCTGGCAATGGGGTACCTCCGGGACCGCCACGGGTCGGTGCTTCCTGCGATTCTCTACCACTGGATCGGCAATATCTGGTCCATCTGGCTGTATCCTCGTTTCTGAGGAATACGAAGAAAGGAGTTTTTCCCATGAAATCCCTTCGTTCCATGATCATTCCGGCTGTTGTGTCCGTCATCGCGGCCTTTCTCTTCTCTTCTCCCGTGTACGCAGGGCCCGTCTACAGGATCGTGATGCCCCTCGTCCGGGGAGAGGAGGCGCGGGCGGAACTCCCCGGCGGACGCATTTTTCCCCTGGGGAAAGTGACCGGGCTGCCTACGGCAACCCGGTGGCCGGGGTATACGGCATCGAAATGGGCCGCACCGGGAACGGTGGCTGCTTCGGCGGTGAATGCCGTTCATCTCACCCTGTCGGTGGAGAAGGACGCCGGAAGGACCATGAGCATCCTGCCGCTCCACACGGTGGCTCCGGCGGCCGGAGATAAAGCTTTCATCACCCTCGACGTTCCGGCGGGCACCGGTTTCTTCGGAGGCTGGGCTCCTCCCGTGGGGACAAGGGTCCTGGTGCGGAAGGCAGATGGACTGCTGGTTCCCCTGGAGGTCAGCGGTCTTCCCTCTCCGGGAGACGAACTGATTTTTGACGTGGAGGAAGAAGAACGGCCCTACATCATCGACGTGGAGAATCGTCCCGGAGGGCGGGTTCTGGGCTGGTATCAGGCGGGACCGAAAGTCCTTGCCCGGGTTATCCGCCCGGTGAGGGGCGTCGGGAGGTTCGGGGGAACGGAGTTTCAGGGCAGGGGAAGGATCAGGGCGAATCATTCGGGAGTCATCGACGTGAGCACCGCCGGCCGGGGGGTGACCGGAGGATTTCAGATACTTCCCTTCCTCCACTCGAAGTCAAAGGAGATGGGAGGGGCCTGGCAGTTGAGCCAGTGGCTCATCATCGCCTCCGAAACGGAGCGGGCATTGCCCGGAACGGCGCCTCTTTTCTCGGGAAACCTCGTTCCAGGAAGCCAGCTTTCAGACGTTCTCTGGGACATCTGGTCCACCTACGGAAGAAAGCCCCTGGTGCTCTGCAGGCTTGACGGCGGCCCGTGGGAAAAGCTTCCCGAGGAGGGCGGGAAGCAGGATTTCGCCCTGGAACGGGTAACCCACCTCCGCATCTACAGCCCTTTCACCGGGGAGCCCCAAAAAGAATGACCGGACCGGAAAGAGATAAAAGGGCGCGGGAAAAACTCCCGCGCCCTTTGCTTTTATTCCACCGTAACGCTCTTCGCGAGGTTCCGCGGCTGGTCGATGTGACAGCCCAGGAACCTGGCGAAGAAGTAGGAGAAGAGCTGCAGGGGAGCCACGGTGAGGAACGGGGTGAACTGGTCCAGGGTCTCTGGGACGAAGAATATGTGGTCCGCTGTCCCGTCCAGGGAATCGTCACCCTCGGTGGCAATCGCAATGACCGGTGATTTTCTCGCCTTGGCCTCCAGGATGTTGGAGAAGGTTTTTTCGTGAAGCCCGTCCTTCGGAGAGATGACCACCACGGGAACCCTGGGGTCGAGAAGGGCTATGGGGCCGTGCTTCATCTCCCCCGCAGCGTAGGCCTCGGCGTGGACGTAGGAAATCTCCTTGAGCTTCAGGGCTCCTTCGAGGGCCACGGGGTAGGAGATGCCCCTTCCAAGGAAGAGGAAATCCCGGGCCTCATTGTAGAGCATGGCCGTCTCCTGAAGGCTCTCCTGCCGCAGGAGCACGGATTCGAGCTTGTAGGGAAGCGCGGTGAGCTCGTCACAGTATTTCTTTTC
Organism: Aminivibrio pyruvatiphilus; assembly: GCF_004366815.1. Lineage (NCBI taxonomy): Bacteria > Thermotogati > Synergistota > Synergistia > Synergistales > Aminobacteriaceae > Aminivibrio > Aminivibrio pyruvatiphilus. The sequence goes on from NZ_SORI01000010.1 coordinate 71,799, forward strand.
CTGTTCCGGGGTCAGCTTGCCCTGCATCTTGGCCAGATGAATGGCCAGGAGGTAGAGCACGGCCATCTGTCCCATGAAGGTCTTGGTCGCGGCGACACCGATTTCAGGTCCCGCCTTGAGCTGGAGTACGTCATGAACCTCCCTGGCGATGGTGGAACCAATGACGTTCGTGACTGCAAGGCACCGTGCGCCCTTCTCCCGGGCGATCCGTTCCGCCGCGAGAGTGTCCGCCGTCTCTCCCGACTGGGAGACGAACACGGCGAGGGTGTCCGGCCCCAGGGGAATGTTCCTGTAGCGGTATTCGGACGCCACATCCACCCTGATGTCGAAGTCGGTGATGGTCTCGAGGAAACGCTCCGCCACGAGGGCGGCGTAATAGGATGTTCCGCAGGCGACGATATGGAGCCTCTTCCATGAGGCCACGTCTTTCTTTGTCCAGGGAAGCTCGGCGGAGAGGTCCACCGTTCCTTCCGCCAGCCTTTTTGCCATGGAGTTCCGGAGCACCGCTCCCTGCTCGTTGATCTCCTTGAGCATGAAATGAGGGTATCCTCCCTTATCGACCATGGTGACGTCCCAGTCGATGTGAGTCGGGATTTTTTCCAGCATCTCGCCGGAAGCGTTCCAGAAAAGAATCCCTTCTGATGAAAGTTCGGCGATATCCCCGTCATCCAGGTAGACCACGTCCTGGGTGTAGGGAAGAATAGCGGGAACGTCCGAAGCGCAGAGGGTTTCTCCCTTCGGGGAGGTTCCCACCACGAGGGGAGACCCTTTTCTGAGGCAGTAAATTTTGCCCGGGGCTTCCCTGGCCATGATCACGAGGGCAAAGGATCCGCTCAGCCGGGCATAGAGCTCCACAAGGGCCTCGACCATGCAGCCCCTGGCGCTGTAGAGCCTTGAGAGGAGCTCGGCAACCACTTCGGTGTCCGTTTCGGACTTGTAGTCACCGCAGGCTCCTTCTGCCAGTTCCCTGCGGATCTCGCGGTAGTTTTCCACTATGCCGTTATGGACGAGCACAAGACTCGATGAGAGGTCCGAGTGAGGATGGGCGTTCACTTCCGTTACTCCGCCGTGGGTGGCCCACCGGGTGTGTCCGATGCCCTGGCTTCCCGAAACGGGATGGTCCTCCAGGATTCTCTCCAGGTCTGCTACTTTCCCCACGCCCTTGACAATATGCAGTTCCGGAGCATCCATGAGGGCGACTCCCGCTGAGTCGTACCCCCTGTATTCAAGACTCCGCATTCCATTAATCAGAACGTCCTTGACGTTCCTTCCGCCGATATACCCAACTATTCCGCACATATTCCAAACACCGCCTTTTTCCGCTCAAAGAAAACGGCCTTCCTTTTTGTGGCGGAAATTGCTTTCCGCTTTTGTATGAAGGCTTTGCGGGCCGGTTTTCGCGGCCCCGGAGGCATCCGCCGAATCTTCGATACTCCTCCGTCCTCGTCAGCCGGGGTCTCCCGGCGCAGGCGCTTTACACTGGCCGCTCGTTACCGCTGCTCCATTTGCGCTACAGCCCTGAGCACCACCTCCCTGAGTTCCGGATGGTCCATGGCAAGCTGGATGTTGGCCGAAAGCCACCCGGGCTGGGTGCCGCAGTCAAAGCGCCTGCCGTGAAATACCACGCCCCAGACCGGTTCCCTGGAAAGGAGGGTCCGTATGGCGTCGGTCAGCTGTATCTCCCCGCCTGCTCCTGCCTGCTGGCCGGTGAGGATAGGGAATATGGACGGTGAGAGAACATACCGCCCCATGATGGCAAGGTTGCTCGGAGCCGTTCCGGGAGCGGGCTTCTCCACCATATCCCGTATGGCGAAAAGTCCGGGTGCCGCTTCTTCCGCCCTGACCACCCCGTACCGGGACGTTTCCTCAGGAGGCACTTCCTCCAGGGCGATGACGCTTCCCCCCCGTTCCTCATGGACGGCGATGAGCTGGGCAAGTACCGAGGGACGGGCGATCATCACATCGTCGGGAAGGATGACGCCGAAATACTCGTTGCGGCATACAGGTTCGCCGCAGAGCACAGCGTGGCCCAGGCCCAGGGGACGGTGCTGCCTGAGGTAGATGAAGTCGGCCATTTCCGAGAGGGAGATCACTTCGTCATAGAGGGTTCTCTTGTTTCTCGCCTTGAGCATTTCCTCGAGCTCGAAGGAGCGGTCAAAATAGTCCTCTATGGCCTTCTTGGACCTGCCGGTGATCATGACCATCTCCCGGCATCCTGCGGCAAGAGCCTCCTCTACGCCGTAAGCGATGATAGGCCGGTCCACCAGGGGGAGCATTTCCTTGGCGATCTCCTTGGTAGCCGGCAGGAATCGTGTTCCAAGGCCGGCCACGGGGAAGAGACATTTTTTAATGGATGAGGGCATGGTATCCGTCACCTTTCCGTACGCAATGTTTTACCTGCATTTCTCGCGGATGGCATTCACGAGCATATCCGAGACTTCTTCCATGAGCTTCCTGTCCCTGGCCTCCACGAGAACTCTCATGAGGGGCTCGGTACCGGAAGGCCGGATGAGAATCCTTCCGGCTCCTCCAAGAATAGGCTCCACGTCGGAAGAAAGTTCTTTTATAAAATCGCCGTTCACTTGCTTCTCCCTCGAAATCTCCACGTTCCGGAGAATCTGTGGGTAGGGAGAAAACCTGTCGGCAAGGGTATCAATATCTTCGCCGAGGGAGAGGCAGGCCTTGAGGAAAAAGAGCCCCGTGCAGATGCCGTCCCCGGTGTTGACCACCGAGGAGATAATCACGTGGCCGGACTGTTCTCCTCCCAGGCGGGAACCCGTTGCATTCAAGGTCTCCATGACGTATCTGTCCCCCACCTGGCATCGGTGAACCCTGAGGCCTTCGCTTCCGAGGTGTTCCTCCAGGGCCATGTTGCTCATCACCGTCGCCACGACTCCGGAACCGAGGCATCCCGCCGAGGCGAGCCACCGGCCGAGAATCCACAGCATGATGTCTCCGTCAAGGGGCCGTCCCCTGCCGTCGGACAGTAGAACCCGGTCGGCGTCTCCGTCGTAGGCTATTCCCACAGGGAGTCCTTTTTCCTTGACAAGGCCGCAGATATGGGACATCTTCATCACGCCCACACCTTCGTTGATGTTCAGGCCGTCCGGTTCGTTTCCCACCACGGTCCACCTGCCGCCGAGCTTCTCGAAGAGGGAGGGGGCCACGAAGGATGCTGCTCCATGGGCGCAGTCCACCGCGCCTTCTGCCGGAAAAGGCAGCTCCCGGCCCCAGAGGGAGGCAAGCCAGTCACCGTATTCCACGGCAAGTTCCGGGGTCTGCCGCAGCACACCGACCGAGGCGCCGGTGGGACGCCAGTCGTCGGTGAGGTTGTCCCCCATGTATTCCTCGATGGAGGCCTCCATTTCATCGGAAAGTTTGTAGCCTTCTCCGTCGAGGAACTTGATGCCGTTGTACTCCGCAGGATTGTGGGATGCGCTTATCACAGCACCGCCGTGCATGCCGGTTTTTTTGACCGCAAAGCTGACACCGGGTGTCGGTATCACTCCGAGCATGAACACCTCCGCCCCGGCGGAGGTCATGCCTGCGGCAAGGGCGGCCTCCAGCATCTGTCCCGATCTCCTCGTATCCCTGCCTACGGCGATGCGGGGTCTCGGAACCCCCCTTTCAGTGAGGAAGAGAATATAGGAGCGCCCGAGGCGCAGGGCCATTTCCGGAGTCATGTCTCCCCTGTTGGCGACATCCCTGACGCCGTCCGTTCCGAAAAGGCAGCGCACTCTTTCGGGGTTGCTCGTCATGTTACCTCACCATCCCAGCGGTTAGAAATAATCACTGTACGTCTGCAATGACTGTAATATTCGAGGGTTCAACCCTGACCACCTTCAGCTTCCCTTCAGTCCTGTTCCGAACCTGTACGGGGACTGTCAGGCGCCGGGAAACCACGTTGGTCACGTTGACAAAGGGCTGGATGAGGAGTTCTTTTTCATCCAGGGAATTGACTTCCGAGGGAACTCCTTCCACGGTGATGTTCACCGACGGAGGCTCCACCTTCCACTTGGGGTAGACGCTCTTTCCCTCCACTTCCACTGCCACCCGGGAGAGAAGGCGCGTCACGGTGAAAGGCGTCAGAAGGACATTTACCCTCACAGACGAAGCCCCGACGATCTTCACAAGCGTATCTTCCGGCTCCCTGAGAGGAATGACCATGTTCTGCTCTTTCGCGATGTCGGTGATGTCGATGGTTTCTGTATCGATCTTCGTCACCGAGTCAAGCTTCGCAAGGGGACCTTCCACGGTGACCACCGCCGGTTCCACCACAACCGCCTTGAGACGGAAATCGTCCACCGGCTTGCCTATGATCCGGGCATTCACCGGAACGTTCTTCTTCGGCACTCCTTCCGCGAGAACGGCACTGAATTTCACCCGCTTCGGCTCAAAGGATACTTCCTCCTCGAATTCTTCGGACTTGACTATTTCCACGGGCAGGGAAAGCTCTCCTCCCGCCTTGAGATCCTCAAGAGTGGGAGCGATACGGGCAGATCCTATCTTCGCGAGATCCTTCTCGCTTCCTTTCACGCTTATGTCCCTGGGAACGATTTCCACCATGTCAAGATACAGCCCGGGGGGCAGCCCTTTATCCACGGTCACTTCCACAGGGATGAGCCTGTCGATGTACCGGAGAAGCTCGATATCGACATGTGTCGGGACCACGTCCACCAGTTTTACGTCCTTGGGGGCAATGGCCCTCACTGCCAGCCTGTATTTTCCCACACCGAGCCCCCTGGCGTCCACTTCGCAGACCACCGCATCGGGCGAAAGGGAGGACAGGACTGCCGGGGCACCGGAAAGGACTACCTCCACCTCTTTCACAGGCCCCTTCAGGGTCGTCTGGGGAGGAACGTTGAGGTATTCGAGAGGGACGGACATGCTTCTCGTCGTTTCCGTGGTTCTGCTTCCGGAAGCGTAAAACCAGAAAGCGAAGGCAATGACCACGGCCATTACCCGAAGGAACATGGGAGAGGATATTATATCATCGGTTTTCGGTGTTTCAGCCATAGTGTGCCGGCGCCTCCTCAGAGAAAAAAGGGAAATCAGGACCAGAGAGTCCGGATGTCTTCCTGCAGCCTGTCGAGAAGGGACTTGTTCTCCTCGTCTTCACCGCCGAAGTAATGGAGCAGCAGCTTCTGCACCTGGGCTTCCTTGAGGTTTTTGGAAAGGTGGCCGTTGATCGCCAGGGAGACTTCCCCTCTCTCTTCGGAAACCACAAGGGCGATGGCATCGGATACCTCGGTGACACCAAGAGCTGCCCTGTGACGGGTGCCGATCCACCTCGAAAGGTCGGAATTCTCGGTGAGGGGAAGGTAGCAGCTCGCGGCGACGATATTGTCCCTGTCAATGATGACGGCTCCGTCGTGGAGGGGGTTTCCCTCCCAAAATATGGAGATAAGGAGTTCCTGGGTGATATCGGCGTTCAGCTTGATAGCCGTTCTCCAGAAATCCTTCAGGCCGGTGTTTCGTTCAAGAACGATGAGGGCGCCGATTTTCTGCCCCTTGAGATAGCTGATGGCCCGGGCGACCTCGTGGCTCAGGAGTTCGGCCTTCTTTCCTGTTTTCTTCCTCTGCCAGAGACTTCCGCCCCTTCCCAGCTCCTCGAGCATTTTCCGCAGCTCGGGCTGAAAAACGATTGGAATGGCAATGACCAGCACACCAAGGACCTTTCCAAGAAACCACGAGAGGGTCCGGAGGTCGAATATCCGGGCAGCGGCAGCGAGGGCCCCCATGATGAGAAGCCCTTTGACGAGCTGCATCGCCCTCGTGCCGACGATCAGCAGGAGCAGCCTGTGGACGATTATGGAAATGACTATTATATCGATGGCGTCCTGCCACCGGAAAAAATCAAGCATGGGTTCTCTCCGGGCTATAATATGGAACCATTCCGTACTATACTATACCACTTCGAAAGGAACATAGGGGGAAGTCGCCAGGGCCAGCATGGCGCCGTAATCCGGAAAAAACTTCAGCTTGTCTCCCTGGGCGAGAGGCACAGCGGCATCCTCCACGTCCAGGATCAGGTGATCGCTGGACGCGCCGAGAATAATAACTCCCTCAAGCTCCGGCACAAGCCCTTCGATCCGGACGTCCTGCCTTCCCACGGCGGCAATGGCCCTCATGCGGGTTCCCCTGTCCTCGAAAACCGGCCGGCCTCCGAAGGCATCGGCCCCTACGGGGCCCACGGGAACCGACGGCTTCTTTCGCACCTCCACCAGTTCCGCCTCAAGCCACATGGTCCTCCGGAGGAGCCAGGGAATGGACCTCATAGACGTAACATCCTCGCCGAGAAGGATACCCTCGCCGATCCTCAGGCTGTTTATGCCCGGAGGAATCTCTCCCCGCTCCAGGAGCAGGAGAGAGGAAGTGGACCCTCCGGAGAAGACGGAAAGGGGGTATCCGACCTCCCGCTCCAGTTCCTTTCCGATGCGTATCAGCTGCAGGAGCTTCTCCCCTGTCGGGAGGGTGCCTCCGTAGCATCCGAAATTGACGCCCACACCCCTGCAGCGGACCCTCGGGGAACACTTAAGGATTTCGGCGATTCTGCCCGTATCGTCCATCCACACGCCTTCCCGGAGATCGCCGAGGTCCACCATGACGATCACTTCGTGGCTCAGCCCCGAAGCGGCACAGGCTTTTTCCAGCCCGACCACCGTTTCGGCAGTGCTGACAAGGGAACAGTCAGCCCGGGAAACAACAAGGTGCAGTTCGCTGAGCATGGGGATGCGGAGAAGAAGAAGGGGCAGACCGGTGTTCAGGGCCTTCAGGGTTGCCAGGTTGCCCACCCGGCTGTCGGCGAGCTCGGAACATCCGCCCGCCACCATGGCCCGGACGATGTCCTCGTGGGCGCACATTCCCTTGGTGACTCCAGAGACGGATATTCCCGCCGCGGCGCATTTCTGCACAACCCTGCGGGCGTTTTCTTCTATCGTCTTCGCGTTTACGATGAGACGGGGCCAGAGTTCGCTCATGTTATCCTCCTCTCAGTTTTCGAAGAAGGGCGATGTCCCCCCCGTAACCGGCGCCGGTCTGGGGGGTTTCCAGAATACAGGGAACATGCTCCCACAAGGGGTCCCCGAGAATCAGGGAAAACGGGGTATACCCCAGTTCGCCCTCGCCGATGTGAGCATGGCGGTCAAGCCTTCTGCCAAGGGGGTGGGAGCTGTCGTTGAAATGCCAGCAGCGGACTCTCTCCACTCCCACCGCCGAATCGATCTGCCCGATCAGACGGCGGTAGGCGGGCTCGGTTCTGAAATCGTGGCCTGCGGCGAACATGTGGCAGGTGTCGAGACACATCCCAAGCCTGGGATCCCAGTCAAGCGCCTCGAATATGCGGCGGAAGTCCCGGAAATCAGCTCCGAGGTGGTTTCCCTGGCCCGACATGGTTTCGAGCAGGATGTTCACCCTCTTGTGGGATGTCCTTGCGAGCGCCGTTCCCAGCCGCCTGGCCACAAGGTCGAGGGAGTCCTCCGCCGGGTTGCCCCTGGAAGACCCTGGATGGAGCACCAGGTCCTCGATGCCGAGGATGTCGCACCGCTCTATCTCGTCCTCGAGAGCCGCAGCGCTTTTCTCGCCCGTAGCGTCGGTGGCAGCGAGATTGATGAGATAGGATGCGTGGACCACCACGTCCCTGATGGAGCTTCCGCTCCAAGCCCGGAGGAAGCGTTCTGCCCTCCCCTGGGAGACGGGACCGCTCCTCCATTGGAGCTGGTTCTTTGTAAAAATCTGCATGACCTCGCAGGAAAGCTCCTCTCCCCTGGCAAAAGCCTGCTCCAGTCCCCCGGCGATGGAAACATGGGCTCCAATGAGGGCCATCAGCATATCCCGCCTTTCAGACTCTCGAGAACGCGGCGGAGTATCCGGGCGGTAACGCCCCAGATAATCCAGCCGTTTTCGAGGCGGTATTCCGGGTATTCATGCAGTGTTCCCCGGACTTCAACGGTCTTCGTCACGGGGACGTCCGGAAAGAGGTCTACGCCTGCGAAGCAGGCGCCCTCGGTCTCTCCTGAGGAGAGGTCGAGATCCTCCGGTTTGAACCGGGTGACCATGCCCACCACGGGAAGCACTGCCACACCGGAAACAACGGCGTATTCGGGGGCCAGGATACCGAGGGTTTCCACGCAATCCGGCTGAATGCCCGTTTCTTCCGCCGTCTCCCTGAGAGCCGTGGAGACGGGGCCGAAATCTCCCTGCTCCCTCATGCCCCCCGGGAAGCAGATTTCTCCCGCATGGTGCCGCAGCTTGGCCGAGCGCCGGAGAAAGAGAAGCTCAGGCCCCCCCGGGCCGGCAAAAAAAGGAACGAGTACGGCGCTCTTTCCGGGGGCGTCAGTGACCACGTTTTCCCACGGGGGATCCGCGGGAGGTGAGAAAACCACGGTGATGCGGTCTTTCCATTCCCGGGCGTCGTTCCAGGAGCCTTTCATACGGTCAGCTTCACCCGGCCGTGGTATATCATTCCCCGGTACCCGTCCACGGTAACGATCATGTCGTCAGAGAGAAGCGAAAGGGCCTTTTCCGCATTCACCACGCAGGGTATGCCGAGCTCCAGGGAAACGATGGCGGCGTGGGACGTGAGTCCCCCCTCCTCCGCCACAATGGCAGAGGCCAGCTTCATGGCGGGAACATACTCCCTGTCTGTGGCCCCGACAACGAGAACGGCTCCTTTCGTCATTTTTTCATTGGCCTCGGCGGCGCTCCGGGCGATGCACACCGCCCCCCTGGCCTCGTGCTTCAGGAGGGAAAGGCCCTTGAGGAGAATCCTTCCCGCTATGTGGACCTGGAGCATGTTCGTGGTGCCCGCCGCCCCAAGGGGAACCCCTGCGGTAACCACCACGAGGTCGCCCTCCCTGATAAGTCCCGCGCTGATGCAGGAGGCGATGGCCGAGTCCACTGCAGTATTCTGGTCGGTCATCTCCTCTTTCATGAGAGGAATGACACCCCAGTAAAGAGCAAGCTCACGCCACGTCCTGACGGAGGGGGTCGCCCCGAGGATGGGGCACGGAGGCCTGTGCTTGCTCACCATCTGGGCGGTGCTGCCGCTCTGGGTCATGGAGATGATGGCGGCGGCCTTCATCTGGCGGGCCACCTGGACGGACGCGCTGCTCACAGCGTCAGGAACGCCCATGGTTTTTGAGACGCTGTGCAGCGGCCGCTCCCAGAGCTCGATCTCGCTTTCCGCCCTGGCCACTATGCGCTTCATGGTCTCCACCGACCGGAGAGGATAGGCCCCCTTTGCCGTCTCGCCGGAAAGCATGACGGCATCCGCACCGTCAAGAACGGCATTCGCCACGTCGCTTGCCTCGGCCCTGGTTGGGCGGGGATTGCGGATCATGGAGTCCAGCATCTGGGTGGCGACAATGACGGCCTTTCCCTTCACCCGGCAGATGTCAATGATGCGCTTCTGCTGGAGGGGAACTTCCTCGGTGGGAATCTCTACGCCGAGGTCTCCCCGGGCGATCATCACGCCGTCCACCACGTCGGTTATCTCGTCGATGTTCAGCACGGCCTGGCGGGTTTCGATCTTGGCGATAACCTTCATGGAACCGCCGAACTCCTCCATGATCCTGCGGACTTCCATGATATCCCGCCTGTTTTTCACGAAGGATACTGCGATGTACTCCATCTGCTGTTCAAGGCCCCAGCGGATATCCTCCACGTCTTTTTCGGAGAGGGCCGGGAGGGAAATTTCCGCCCCGGGGATGTTGATGCCTTTCGTGTCCCCCAGGAGGCCTCCCACGATGACCCTGCAGACCACGTCCGTGCCTGAAATTTCCTCTACCTTCAGATGAAGGGTTCCGTCGTCGATGAAAATTTCCTGCCCAGGCACCACTTCCCCCGGCAGGGCTTCATAGTGCACCGTTACCATGGAAGCGTTTCCAAGGAGCGGCCTGGTGGTCAGGGTCAGGGTACTGCCCTGCTCGAGGCTCACCGTTCCCCCCTCCACCTTCCCCGTCCGGATTTCCGGACCCTTGGTGTCGAGGAGGCACGCGATGGGCATTTTCAGATCCCGTTCCACCGCCCGAACGAGGTTCAGCATCTCGAGATGGCCCTCGTAGGCCCCGTGGCTGAAATTGAACCGGGCCACGTTCATTCCTGCCTTCGCCATGCTCACAAGGGTTTCAAACTTCGAACAGGCGGGGCCGATAGTGCAGACAATTTTCACTTTGGTCAATTCCCTAAACCCCCTTCTCTCCCTATGCTTCCGACGGAGCGGTCTTCCGACCCCAGGTACGATTCTACCCTATCTGGAACATTTCTCCCGGAAGGACCTCCTCGACGGCCGCGGCTATGGGAGCCCCCGGATCGACCCGTACATCCTGGAGAAGCATGGTCACTGAATAAGCGTCATTTCGGATCTCAAAGAGCACCGGGGATTTTCCCGGGTACGTCTTGAGGGCCCGGAAAAGATCCTTCACGGAAACGCTCTTCAGCGAATCCTCGAAGACCGACACCCGGACGTAGGGAGGACTCCCCCGCTCGCCGGCCTCTTCCACCGGGAATACCGACCTGGCAATGACGCTTGTTTCGCCCCGTTCTTCCGGAAATCCCGAGACGAAGCACACCTGCCCGGCGGAAATTTTTCCCCGGAGGGAAGCCCATGTCTTGGGAAAACAGACCGCTTCCACCCGGGATTCTCCGTCCTCTATTTCGATTATCCCCATGGGATCCCCGTTTTTCGTCGTTCGTTCCCTGACGGAAAGAACCATCCCTCCAACGAGGGGTGGATTCTTTTTTCCTTTCCACTTCTTCAGGTCGGAAATGGCACAGTTGCTGAAGGCACGGACCTTCGCCTCGTGCTGCTCGAAGGGGTGCCCGGAAATGTAAAGCCCCGTGGCCTCTTTCTCCAGCTCCAGCCGCTCGTGGAGGGAAAAATCCTCAACCTCGGGCAGGTCCGGGCCTCCTTCGTCAGTCTCTTCGGGCATCAGTTCGAAGAGAGAGCACTGGTTTCCGTCGGCGCATTTCTTCGAGGCCGCCGAGACAAGATCCGGCAATCCCTCCAGGAGCTGTCTGCGGTTATCGTTAAGGCTGTCGAAGGCACCCGCCCGTATCAGGTTTTCCACCACCGACTTGTTCACCACCCGGAGGTCCACCCTGCAGAGAAAATCCCAGAGTGACGCGAAGGGGCCGCCCTCGTTCCGCGCGGCGAGAATGGCCTCCACCGCCGTATGGCCCGACTTGGAGACAGCGCCGAGACCGAAGCGGATCACGTCGCCTACCGCGGTGAAACTGGCCATGGAGGTGTTCACGTCGGGAGGAAGCACCTTTATTCCTGAGTTCCTTACTTCCCGGACATAGGCCGCAAGGTCCTCTTTCTTGGACCCTATCTGGCTCGACAGATAGGCCGCCATGAATTCCGGCCTGTAGTTGGCCTTCAGCCACGCCGTCTGGTAGGTAATCAGGGCGTAGGCGGCGCTGTGGGACTTGTTGAAGCCGTACCCGGCGAACTCCTGGATGATGTTGAAGATGTTCTCCGCCGTTTTCCCGTCGATGCCCCGCTCTTTCGCACCCTCGACGAACTTGACCCTCTGCTGCTCCATCACGTCGGCCTTTTTTTTGCCCATGGCCCGCCTGAGGAGGTCGGCCTCTCCCAGGGAGTAGCCCGCCAGGATGGCGGCACACTGCATGACCTGCTCCTGGTAGAGCACCACTCCGTAGGTTTCCTTCAAAACGTCTTCAAGGAGGGGATGAAGATACTCCACCCTCGCCCTCCCGTGCTTGCACTGGATGTACTGGTCCACCATGCCGCTGCCGAGGGGGCCCGGACGGTACATGGCGAGGACGGCGATGAGATCCTCGAAGCAGTCCACCCGGAGCTTCTTGAGAAGCTGCCGCATTCCCGACGATTCAAGCTGGAATACACCGAGAGTGTCCGCCTTCTGGAGCATTTCGTAGGAGGCCTGATCATCCAGGGGGATGTGCTCCATATCCGGAACGGGCTTCCCGCTGAGCGAAATGTTCTGCAGGGCCTCCTCGATTACTGAAAGAGTCCTGAGGCCGAGAAAGTCCATCTTGACAAGCCCCAGTTTTTCAATGGGCTCCATGGGGTACTGGGTAACGATCTGCCCGTCGCCGATCTTCCTCACAGGAACGAGGTCCGTCACCGGCATGGGAGTGATGACCACACCGGCGGCGTGCTGGGAGCAGTGCCTGGCGAGACCCTCGATGTTGGAGGCGATATCGAGGACCCTGGCAACCATGGGGTTGTTTTTTTTCAAATCGGCAAGCTCGGGAACCTGTTCCACGGCCTCGCCGATGGAATGGACCCCCATGGGCGGAATGAGCCGTGTAATGGCGTTCACGTCCCGTACCGCCATTCCCAGGACTCTTCCCACGTCCGTCACTGCGGCCCTGCTTTTCATCCGGCCAAAGGTGACGATCTGGGAAACCCTGTCGTGGCCGTAGTGTTCCGAGATGTAGTGGAGCAGTTCATCCCGCCCCTTGTCCGATACGTCGGTGTCGATATCAGGCATGCTGATCCGCTCGGGGTTCAGGAAACGTTCGAAGAGAAGGTTGTAACGTATGGGGTCCAGTTCGGTGATCTTAAGGCTCCACGCCACGAGGGATCCCGCCGCTGAACCTCGGCCCGGTCCGACGGGAATTCCCCGCTTCTTCGCGGCGCCAATGATGCCGGCCACGATAAGGAAATAACCGGCGAAGCCCATGGAGTTGATGACACCAAGCTCGTACTCGAGCCGCCTGGCGTACTCTTCCGGGACCTGGCCTTCCATGCGCTCAGCAAGGCCCTGCCGGGCCTCCTTTTCCAGGTTGCTCTCCAGGGTCTCCCCTTCGGGAAGCCGGAGGTTCGGAAGCTTGTAATCCCTCTCCCCGAGGGGAAGACGGACATTGCACCGCTCGGCGATGGCCACGGTGTTATCCAGCGCGTCGGGCAGCTCCGCTCCGAAGAGCATATCCATTTCCTCCGGAGAGCGGAAGTAGAAATCATTGCTCGAGAAGGACATCCGGTTCTCATCCTCGAGACTGCTCTTCGTCTGGACGCAGAGAAGGATTTCATGCCAGTCGTAGTCATCCTTCGAGAGATAGTGGGCATCGTTGGTGGCTATGAGGGGAAAACCGTGCTCCCTGGCCATGCGGACGATGGCCCTGTTCACGACGGCCTGTTCGGGAATTGCGTTGTACATGATCTCCAGAAAGAAATTTTCCTTCCCCATGATGTCCCGGTACAGCACCGCCCGGTCGAGGGCTTCCTTCTCCCTGCCCTCGAGAATGAGGGCGGGGATCTCGCCTGCAAGGCAGGCGGAGGAGGCAATAAGGCCCGATTTGTATCTGGCGAGGAGGGAATGGTCTATCCTCGGTTTTCCGTAGAAGCCGTCGGTGTTGGCGATGGAGGTGAGCTTGACCAGGTTGTGGTATCCCTCGTCGTTCTCCGCAAGGAGGATGAGGTGATGGTTCCTGTTTCTCTTGTCCCTGGTGGTGTGCCCCTCGGGATCCACGTAGACTTCGCAGCCGATGATGGGCTTGATGCCTGCGGTAAGGCATTTGTCGTAAAATTCCACGGCGCCGTACATGGCCCCGTGATCGGTCATGGCGACTGCGGGCATGCCGTACTCCACGGCCCTGGCGGCGAGCCGGTCGCACCGTATGGCGCCGTCGAGAAGGCTGTATTCAGTATGGACGTGAAGATGAACAAATTGTCGGGCCATTGTTGACGCTCCTTGTGGAATCATCGGTAAGAATGCAGGGAACATTCGGTGCCTCGTGGAAGGATCACTCTGCCGGCGGAACGATTTCTTCAGGAATGTCACCTTCCCTGTCCTCTCTCCTTACGAGGACAATTTCTCCGCCTCCCCATTTCAGGACTTCATTCACCAGTCCCTCGAAGGGTATTTCCGTATCCTCCGGTTCGCCCCCAGCGGGAACGGAAGGAAGGGGGCTGACGGCAGGCGGAGTCGCGGGCGTTTTTCCTTTTCCGTCCCGGGGAGCTTCGTCTTCGTCCCGGGGGACTCGAAAGAGGGGGATTGTCGGGCCGGGGTTCTGCCATTCGGCATCTGCACCGTCGCCGTTTCCTCCTCCCGCACATTTTTTCAGGCGGTCGCCCAGCTTGAGAACCACGGAAACATCCTCTCCGAAATACTCCGCGGCCCTCGAAGCGAGGGAGTAGGCGTTGCGCTCTATGGAGAGCACCTCGAAGCAATAGGACGAATCCCCGGGGAAAATGACGGAAATGGCACGGTCTTCAAGGGAAACGGATGTCCCGGCCAGGGCGGAATACAACAGCAGATCCCTGCCGAAGAGCACTTTCTCGAACCCCGGCCAGTTCTCCGGAAGCAGGGGAACCGGTTCATGGGTCCGGGACGCCGCACCTGAGGAAGTGTTCTCCTTTTCCGCAGGGGGCTCCGGGTCCTTTCTGCGAAACCGTTCGGACGGAGCGGAGCCCGGGGAAGGACTTCCGGCCGGTGCCGAAGGTGTCGGGACAGGCTGTTTCAGCGGCTCCTTGCCCCCGGGGGAGGCATCCCCGCCGTCCCGGGGAGGGGCCGTTCTTTCCGCCTGGGGAGTTCGCCTGGATTCAAGAATCCTTGCGGCGAGAAGGCCGGAGAGAACGTCGGACCGGAGGCCTGCCCTGACCTGGGGTATGAGTCTGGAGCAGAAGAGCATCATGCCGGAAAGTTCGTCCGTGGTCCACTTCGGACTTTCTTCCTTCAGGAAGGAGGTTTCTCCGGCCGAAAGGGCCAGGGAGGCAAGGACATCCTTTCCCCATTTCCGGAAGACCCACAGGTTGCGGAACAGAAGGAAGAGCCCCTCCACGACGCGCTGGGGAGAGGCTCCCCTGAGGAACATCTCTTCCAGAAGGAGAAAGGGCTGCACCGAGTCTTCCCCCGCCGACGCGACCCATCGTTCAAGGTCGGACATGGTGCCCCCCCCGAGGAGCCTGTCCACCGCCACTGCGGAAAGCTCCCCGCCGCCGAGGGACAGGGCCTGCTCCATCATGGAGAGGGCATCCCTGAGCGCTCCGTCGGCCTGGCGTGCAATCTCCCGGACGGCATCCTCTTCCCAGGGGACGTTTTCCCTTTCTGCAACATCCACGAGCCGGGCCCGAATATCCCGGGGGGTGATTCTCCGGAAGGGAATGTGCTGGCACCGGGAACGGATGGTCACCGGGACTTTCGAAGGTTCCGTGGTGGCCAGGATGAAGGCCACGAAGGAAGGGGGCTCCTCCAGGGTTTTGAGCAGGGCATTGAAGGCGGAAATCGAGAGCATGTGGACTTCGTCGATAATGTAGACCTTCCACTTTGAGGAAAAGGGGGAAAGAGAGACGTGGCTTTTCAGCTCCCGGATTTCCTCCACGCCGTTGTTCGATGCGCCGTCGATCTCCACCACGTCGAGACTTTCTCCCGCCGTAATGGAGGTACAGCTCCCGCACTCGCCGCAGGGCTCATATCCGTCCTTCAGGTTTTCACAGTTCAGGGCCTTGGCGAGGAGCCTGGCCAGGGATGTCTTTCCGCACCCCCTGGGACCGGAAAAGAGATAGGCGTGCCCCACCTGGTTTCTCTGGAGCGCCTTTTTCAGGACGTCCACGGCCATGTCCTGCCCGGCAACCTCGTCGAAGGTCCGGGGCCTGTACCGTCTGTAGAGCGATATCGTCATGGGACGTCCTCCTCTGTCAGGAAAAATCATGCGGGCACCGCCGAAGCAGAAACATTGCCGACCGGAAAAAAACACCGGGCGGCTATAAAGACCCATGCTATTCTACATCAAAATCAGCGGAGATATTTCGCGCCGGGGTGTTTGTTGCGGGCCTCACCGAGAGATCTCACCAGGGACTCCCGGAACGATTCGAGTGATTCGGCGCCCCCGGGCAGCGGTTCCCGGGCAACGATGGACGGACCGACCCGGAGGGCGTTCTTTCCATCGAAGGTAATGACCTGAATTTCGTAGGGGGCTGTTTCCATCTGGAGCAGGCCGTCAATTTTCTCCGCAGCCTCGACGGCGATGCCGCGGTTTTCAGTGCTTTCAGGAAGAGACCAGACAGGTTCGCCGTCGAGAAGCAGTACCGTTTTTCCCTCTCTGGATTCCACCGAGGGACGGAGAAGGTTCAGGGCTTTTTTTCTCCGGATGGGAATATTCGTTTCCCTGGCTGTCTGAAGAATATAGGCTACCCGTTCGGGAAGCTCGGGATGAGTCATGAAGACGCCGGGATCCACGTAGGGGCGCTTCAGCTGGTCGTAGATCATGGCCTCGAGAGATGTTACCATCGCCGCAGGGGGAAATCCCGCCTCCACGAGAATGCGGAATCCTTCCTTGTCGGCCTCCCGCTCGAGGTCCTTGCTGTAGGAATTTGTCACCGCTATCTGGGCGAGGTTGGTAAGAATCATGGGGCCTGCGCTTCCCTGGGAGGCGATCATGAGGACGAGTGCCGCGAGGTTGATCTTCGAAGCCCGTGCCGTCTGGATCATGACATGGCGCCTGTCGGCGTGGACGAGCTCGTGGGCAAGAATGGCGGCCACCTCGGCATCGGTGCGGAGGAAGTCCAGCATGCCGGTGGTGAAGTAGACAATACCCCCGGGAAGACTGAAGGCGTTCACCATCTTTTCCCTGACGATCCTGACTTCGTAGGGAAGAGGTCGCGAAAGGTGGGGAAGAAAGCGCCCGAGAAGCATGGAAAGCCGTGCGCTCAGGGCGGGGTCGGCGACCCTTTCCCACTGTTTCTCCACGTCGGCGGCGACTTTCTCGCCGAGGGCGATTTCCTTCTTCATGTCGTCTGATAAAGCCCATAGGGGAAGTGGGATCAGAAAGAGAGCGAATAAAAGCAGAACACCTGTTATTCTCCTTCGAAATTTCATGGCAAAGCCTCTAGAACGACCCTCCGGACTTATAGTAGCCGTGAACGGCCTTCTTTCCCCGGTTCAGCCTGAGCATTTCCTTTCTCAGGTCTGCCACGTGCTCCTCGAGAAGGGTCTGTACTTCCTGCTCCTCTTCGAGCACACTGCCCGCCACATCCCGGATGACCGCAAGGGAGGCCTTCAGGTCGTCCGTCCCGTCGGGGCCGAGGAGGGAGGCGACTTTTTCCCAGAATACAGGGCCGTCCCTGCCCTCCGAAAGCCCGAGACCGGTGCAGATGGTGTTCCATCCCTCCTGCACCAGCTCCTGCCGGGATATTACGTCCTGTTTTTCAACGAGAATGGAAAGAAGACAGTCAAGATCCCCAGACCTGACACACTCGCCCTCTTTCTGAACGAGGAGGGCGAGTTCGTTGTACAGGGCAAGTTCCGTGGATGCCAGGCTTGACAGGTTCTCCCGAAAATCATCCAGCAATGTTCAGGCCCCCCGCAGGCACTGCCTGCCGTTCCTTGGAAACACCGCCCGACAGGGCGCCCGGAAGCGGATGTTCCTGCTGCTCGGCCGCAAGCTTTATGATGGCTTCCTCCCATGTTCCCTTGAGCTCCTCGAGCATACCCCGGACAACGGAAACCTTCCCGGGCTCCTTGTGGACATTGGCCTCGACGAGGAGAAGGTACATGAAGTCATACAGCTTCATCAGCCCTTCCGCCACCTCACCCCCGGCCTCCACGTTCAGGGTGACCATAAGCTCCCGGAGGACGTCCTGGGCTTTCTGAATGTTTCTGTTCGCCTCCTCCGCACCTCCGGAGGCAAGGGCTGTTTCGGCGGTCCTGCAGGCCTTTATTCCTATCTCGTACGTTATAAGAAGAAGCTGTTCCTTCGAAGCGGTATTGACCCTTGTGGCAAGATATACCGCCTGGGCGTTCTGGGCATTCCTGGAGTCCATAAAAAATTCCTCCTTCCTCTCCCTCTGTTTCGGCCGAAGCAGGCGAAAACATTACCCATGCCTGCTGAAAAGAGGCTTCAGGAGAGGTGTTCCAGTTCCACGAGGGGGATATACTCCTCCACTGCTTTTCTGTTCTGTATGCCCTTTCCAACGTGGGCGGCACACTCCCATGCCGAGGCCATGGCGAAACGGATCGTATCCTCCGTTGACATCCCTTCCTCCCTCGCAACCACCAGTCCCGCGAGAAGAGCATCGCTGGCTGAAAAGATGGACCGGACGCTTTTCCTGTCCGCCAGGGCAAGGTAGATGCCGTCGGGGGAGAAAAAAACGTTGCCGTAAGTCCTGTAGGATACGACGGCCCACTCCACCCCTCTCTCGTGAAAGCCCGAGACCACGTCGATGAGGTTGTCCAGGGAAGTGAGAGACCTCCCCATGACCTTCGACATGAAGCGGTGGTCAACCTTCACCACGGTGGGGCCGGCCTCGAGAGCCGCCATGAGAGGAGGCCCCGCGGCATCCACCACGGTGGGTATCCCCTTCTCCCTGGCGAGATGCACAAGTTCGGCGAAGATCTCCCCGGGAGCGCCCGGAGGCAGTGATCCGCCAAGGATGACCATCCGAGTCCGCTGGAGAATCCGCCTGTAGACCTTTCGCAGGCGGTCCATGGCCTCGGGGCTGACGGCGGGACCGGCCTCGGAAATGCCGGTTTCCACATGGCCCGTATCGTCGATAATATACACGTTGGTCCTTGTCTCACCGGGAATATGAACGAAATTCGTGGTGATGCGGAACGCCCGGAGGGCATGGCGGATATACTCTCCGTTGAAGCCCGCAAGGAATCCCATTGCCGTGGAGGAATAGCCGAACTGGGCCAGGAGGGTGGAAACATTGATGCCCTTGCCGCCGGGGGACCGGCTGCTTTTCGTGGCCCGTATCCAGCCTCCGGGGCGGAATTCGGGAACCACGTACTCTTCGTCCACTGCAGGATTGAGGGTGACCGTCAGTATCATGACCTGCTCCTCCCCGGGCACGGGGCGTTTCCGGATCGGACCCGAAACGCCCCGCGGGATGTTTGACCTACTTCAGGAATGTCCCGGCGGCCGAGGCGTCGGCAACGGGCGCCATCTTTACCGTTTTTCCGGATGCCAGCTCCACCATGGCGGGGAGGGAGGGAAGGCCGAGCTTCTCCACCATGCGGGCGTTCTTGTAGCCGTCCACGAGGGCGACCTTTTTCCCGGCGTCCCTGGCCATGGCTTCCACCTCGTCGGAGAGCTTCACCTGCTCCCTGTCGATGCTGGAGTAGAAAAGGGCCGTCACATGCTCCGGGTCGAGAAGAACGGACCTGAGGTGGACCTGCTCGTTAATGTAGGCGGAAGCGCTCATGGCGGCAATCGCTCCGTCGGACGCCGCGGTGACCACCTGGCGGAGCCCCTTGTCACGGACGTCTCCGGCGGCGAAAATGCCTTCCACGGAAGTTTCCATTTCGTCGTTGGTCTTGATCCAGCCGCCTTTGGCAGCCTCGACGAGTCCCCTGACCGGTTCGTCGTGGGGGGACTGGCCCACGAACATGAAGACGCCGGCGACAGGAAGATTTGACACCTCACCGGTCTTGATGTTCTTCAGAACCAGGTTCTCCACCATGCCGTCCCCTTCGATCTTTTCCACCACAGTATTCCAGACCGGAACGATCTTCGGGTTGGAGAGAGCCCGTTCAACGGCGGCGCGGTCGGCCCGGAACTCGTCCCTCCGGTGGATGATGTACACTTTCGACGCAAAGGTGGTGAGATATTCGCCTTCCTCCACGGCGGTATTGCCGCCGCCCACGACGGCAATCTCCTCGTCCTCGAAAAAGGCCCCGTCGCATACTGCACAGTAGCTCACGCCCTGCCCTATATGCTCGGCTTCCCCTTCGCATCCGAGACGGCGGAAATAGGCCCCCGTCGCGATTATGACGGCTTCGGCCTCGATCTCCCCTTTATTTGTCAGGACGACTTTCGTTCCGTCGCGGACTTCCACGGCGGATACGTCGACATCGCGGAATTCTGTCTTGAACTTTTCCGCATGGCTCCGGAACATGGCGGCAAGCTCGGGGCCGGTGGCATGCTCGACGCCCGGCCAGTTTTCAATCTCCTCGGTGATGTTGATCTGTCCGCCGGGAACACCCTTTTCAAGAAGCAGCACATCAAGACCGGCTCTTCTGCCGTAAATCGCCGCCGAAAGCCCGGCGGGCCCTGCGCCGATGATGACAAGCTCCCTTTTTTCCATTAGAAATCCACCCCTCCAGATGAAAAACGATAGTTACCATCGAAATTATACACGAAGCCACGAGGCCGCGCGAGGCTTCCGGGACAGATCATGGAATATTCCCTCAAATTCCATGCTTGATGGCGCAATTTGCACCAGTAGCTCTCCCTGTTCACCATCCCCTATCTCGAAGAGCAGCCTCCCCCCCTTCCGGAGCTTTGCCGGTGCCCATCCGAAAAGCGCCCGGTACCACAGAAGGCCGTCCTCTCCCCCGTCAAGGGCGGAGAGGGGTTCTTTCCTGACCTCCCTCGGGAGGCCGGAAATCAGTGGGAATGGAATGTAGGGTGGATTGCTGACCACCAGGTCGAACTCTCCGTCCCCGGCCGGGATGTCCTGCGGGGTCCTGGAATGCCAGAGGAAGCATCGGGAAAGAAGGCCATGAAGTTTCAGGTTTCTCCAGGTGAGGCTCACGGCCAGGGCATTGGCGTCAACGGCCACGGCAGTAAGGTCGGAACGTTCCGAGAGAAGTGCCAAGATGATGCACCCCGAGCCCGTACCCCAGTCAAGAAACCGCCCTGATGAAGGGAGGAACGTAAGAGCGTGTTCTACAAGAATTTCGGTGTCCGGGCGGGGAATGAGGACTCCCGGGGCAACATCGAGAGAACGGCCGTAAAATTCCCAGGATCCGAGGATGTACTGCAGAGGCTCCCCTCCGAATCGGCGCTCCGTCATTTCCCAAAGCCTTCGGGCGGCGGAGTCTTCCAGCGGGAGGAAAGGATGGGCTGCAAGGAAGGAACGGTCAATCCGGGCTGCTTCGGCGAGAAGGAACTCCGCCTCCCTCTCGGGATATTCGGTGCCGGAGGCGCGCAGTCTTTCGGCGGCACGCCTCCGTGCCTCGGACAGGTTCATCAGCCCGCCTCGATGGAATGCAGCCTTTCAGTCTGGTCCGCCACGATCATGGCCTCGATGAGATCGTAGATATCGCCGTCGAGATACTGGTCGAGCTTGTAGAGGGTCACCCCGACCCTGTGGTCGGTAATTCTGTTCTGGGAAAAATTGTAGGTCCGTATCCGTTCGGAACGGTCTCCGGTGCCGATCTGGCCCCGGCGCTCGGATGCAAGTTCCTCGTTCTGCTTCCGGAGCTCGGCGTCATAGAGCTTGGCCCTGAGGTAGGCCATGGCCTTGACCCTGTTCTTGAGCTGGGACCGCTCGTCCTGGCAGGTAACCACTATTCCCGTGGGAATGTGGGTTATCCGCACTGCGGAGTCTGTCATGTTCACGTACTGGCCGCCGGCACCGCTGGACCGGTAGGTGTCGATCTTCAGGTCTTCCGTGTTGATCTCCACGTCCACGTCCTCGGCCTCGGGAAGGACGGCCACAGTGGCGGTGGATGTGTGAACCCGGCCTCCCGCTTCCGTGGCAGGAACCCGCTGGACCCTGTGAACTCCGCTGTCGAACTTGAGCTTGCTGTAGACACCGTTTCCGTCGATCCGGAAAATGATTTCCTTGTAGCCGCCGATTCCTGTCTCGTTGTAATCGAGAACTTCGGTCTTCCAGCCCTCCCGCTCCGCGAAGCGGGTATACATACGGAAAAGGTCCGCCGCGAAAAGAGCGGCTTCCTCTCCTCCCGCACCTCCCCGGATCTCCATGATGACGCTTTTCTCATCGTTGGGGTCCTTCGGCAGGAGGAGGATCTTTATCTCCTGTTCCAGCTTGCCGAGAAGGGGCTCCTTCTCCGAAAGTTCGTCCCTCGCAAGCTCGGCCATGTCGGGATCGGTACCGTACACGAGGCTTTTTGCCTCCTCGATGTCCCCGGCTGTCTTCCTGTATTCACGGTATTTGGCCACCACGGGTTCGAGCTGGGAGTGCCTTCTGGCAAGAGCCTGCAGTTCCTTCAGGTTCCCGTGGGTTGCGGGATCGGCCATTTTCGCTTCGATGGTCTCAAAATCCTTTTCAAGAGCCTCGAGTTTCCCCAGGTAGTTCATTCAGACTCCTCCGCAGGCATGTTCAGTTTTTTTCCAAGGGCGGTCTCGAGGGACGTGAGGGCCACCTCGATCTGCCGTTCGTCAGGCTCCCTGGTGGTGAGATATTGAAACGACATGGCGGGAGCCATGAGAATCCTGCCTGCCGGTCCGGCACAGGACGCTCCCTTGATGATCTCGTAGGAAATGCCCATAACCAGAGGCAGCAGGACGATCCTGCTTCCGATGCGCCAGAGGATGGAACCGGATCCGGCGAGGGAGAACACCACGATACTCACCGCAACGACAATGAGAAGGAAGGACGTTCCGCATCTCGGGTGAATCCTGGAAAAGCCCCGGATGTTTTCCGGCGTCATCACCGCTCCTGATTCGTAGGCATTGATTGTTTTATGTTCGGCGCCGTGGTAACGGAACACCTGCCGTATTTCGCTCCACAGGCCGATACCGGCGACATAGGCGATGAACACCACGCCCCGGAGGCAGCCTTCGAGCACGTTTTTGCCCATGGAAGTGAGTCCCCATGCCTTTACCGCCACGTCGGAAAGCCACAGGGGAAGCGCGATGAAGAGCCCCACAACGGCAAATATGGCCACGGCGACGGTGATGAACATTTCTTTCGCCGTGATCTTCTCCTCCTCGCCGACGGCGATCTGGGCCGATTTGTCCAGTGCCCTGAAGCCCACGGTCATCATCTCGACCATGGTGACCACCCCGCGGATGACAGGCAGCTTCCACGGCATGGAGGACGTCCAGGAACGGTTGTTCCAGCTTTCACTCTCGATCATGCCGTCGGGCTTCCTCACGGAGAGCCCCCATCGTGCGGGGCCCTTCATCAGAACCCCTTCGATCACGGCCTGTCCGCCTACGGGCATCCTTCTGTCCTCGGCCCCTTCAGCAAGCAGCAGCAACAGAAATGCAAGCAGTCTTTTCATTTTCACCTCAGTAATTTTCCTCGTCTAAAAGCGCCTCAAGGGAAGCGTACGGTTTCCCGCAGGGATTCATCTCCCTGCATTCGCCGAAAATGACACACGACGGCCCCGCCTTCTCGAAAAGAAGGGGGGCTGCCCGCCTGACCAGCCGGAGCATTTTCCTTGCCAGGTCCCGGATTTCCCACTGGGCCCGCCGGCACAGCCGGAGCGTGAAGAAATGATGAAGCTCCCTGGCGTTCATGGTCATGACGAGCCGGGTGCTCCATCCGTGGGGGAGAATGAAACGGGCGTCCTCTCTGGGAATGCCTGCCTCCACCATCTCGGCGTAGAAGCGGTGAGCCTCCTCCGCCATTGTCCGGAACCGTTCAGAAAAGTCCGGGTTCGATGCTACGGAAGGAGGAAGAATGACATCGGGGTCGCCCATCTCCACGTATCTCTGGCTCTGCTGGCTGAAGGACGCTATCCTGTGCCGCACGAGCTGGTGGGATGCCACCCTGCTGAGTCCGTCCATGGCAAAGGTGAAGGATGCGTGTTCAAAGGGGGAATAGTGGCCGCTTTTCCAGAGGTGGTGAAGCAGCTTCCCGCTTTTTTCAGGCGACTCGGCCTCGAGAAGGTCGGCGGCGGAGGCGTCGCTGTAGCAAATTCTTGCCGCGGCGGCGACCACGGCGTCCGGAGACGGCGTTGAGGCAATCAAAAGGACACGGCATGCCATGGAATCGTTCTCCCCTTTCCGCTTCGGATCCTGCGGTAAGGCGGACCCGAAATGAAAAAACAGCCAGCGTCGCATCGTGATGCGGCTCCGGCTGAAAGCGGACTCTCAAAAAAAGGGGACCGCAGCCCCCTTTTCCCTACTGATCGGAAGTCTCTCTCTGGCCGTAGTTGATGCCCTGATACTTCCTCTGGAACTTCTCGAGCCGTCCCGCCTCGGTCAGAACACGGCTTCCCTTCTTGCCGGTGTAGAAAGGATGGCACGAGGAACAGACACCGACCCGCAGCTCCTTGTCGGTGGAGCGGGTTTCGAACGTATTGCCGCAGGCGCACGTCACCGTGCATTTCTCGTAGCGAGGGTGGATATCCTTTTTCATCTATGAGACACCTCCGAAGAAAATCGTGACCCGTAAATTGTCACTAAACAAACAGAAACTCTATCACAGGACGCTTCCCCGTGCAAGAGTCATTTTTCTTCCGTTTATGAGGAAGGATCGCCGGAAAGGGCTTTCCGTCAGATATGCATGACCCCGAGGCCGCACCGTTCGTGATGGGCCACGGCGTGGTAGGCTGTGTCTCCCATGACGGCCACGGAAATCCACTTGCTGTTCCTGACGATGGCGATTTTCGCGCCGACGCTCGCCTCGAGCATTCCCACCACAAGGAAGCCGTCAAGGGCCTCCAGGGCAGCGTGCATGAGAGCATGCATTTCGTTCCGCTTTTTCTCCACCACCCCGGCGTTGAGCGAAGCCCCGACAAGGGCCCTGGTAATTTTCTGCGGAAGATCTCCCGCAAGCCCTCCCACTTCCGTGGCGACCGATCTCCAGCCGATGGACGACAGCTCTTTCTTGAAAACGCACTCTGTCTCGTTGCTCGTCGTGGCCGCCAGAAGAAGGGCCGCCCTTCCAACCTGGCTTTCATCGTCGATCCGAATCCTGAGGTTCAGGTCAATGCCCGACTGATCCCTCTCCCCTCCCCTGGAGTTGATATCCAGCGACAGCGGTTCCTTTTCCCTGCCGTGGGACTGCTGGGAAGGCCGGTGATTCACTTCTTCCGGACACACAGATTCCGCTTCCATTTTCACAGGTTCCTCCTCCAGCTCCTCCTGAGGGGCGTTGAAAATCTTCTTCCAGATCACGAACATGCAGCTCCTCTCTGGTGAATTCTAATACGCATTATAAAGGAATTAGAGAAAAGAGTCACTTCCCGGGCCGTTTTTGTCCGGCGGCGGAGGGAACCGGGTAAGAAGAATTGCTGAAAAGCAGGATAGATTCCTTGTCCCCGGGCATGTTCCGGTCTATACTTAGGCGGAAATGACAAGAGCAGGAACGATCAGAGAGGATCTGAACATGCTGCATCAGTTTCCGGGTGTATGCCGCCGCAGGCCGGAAGGCTTATGTTTTTCTGATTTCCAAGGGGCGGATCCGGCGGGAAGAACGTTCCCTCGGGATGGCGATTCAGAAGCCGTTTCCGTGAAGGAACTATTGTATTTCTTACTATTTTTCGCTAGGGGGAGTTTTCCAGATGAAGAAACTGCTTTCCGCGGTCTTCACTGTCGTTGTGATTATTTCGTTCCTCTCCGTGCCGGCTTCCGCCAGGACGTTCCTTTCCATCGCCACCGGAAGCACGGGGGGGACCTATTATCCTCTCGGAGGAGGCATCGCGGAAATCATCAGCAGAAACGTGCCCGATTTCCAGGTTACCTCCGAGACGGGCAACGCTTCCGCGGCGAATATCAACCTCGTCGGAACCCGCCAGATCGAGATGGCTTTCGCCCAAAACGACATCGCCTACTGGGCGTCGAAGGGAATGGCTCCCTTTAAGGAAAGGTACGACAACCTACGCGTCGTGGCGTCTCTCTACCCGGAGCATGTCCACTGCATCACCCTGAAAGGAAGCGGCGTAAACGACATCATGGACATAAGGGACAAGAGGGTGTCCGTAGGCGCCCCCGGCTCGGGAGTCCTCGGTGACGTGTCCGCCATCCTGAAACTTGCGGAACTGCGCTACGCCGACATGAGCGCCGACTTTCTCGACTTCAACAACACCACCCAGCGCTTCAAGGACGGCCAGCTCGATGTGGGCTTCGTCGTCGCAGGATACCCCACATCGTCTGTTATCGACCTTGCCGCCACCCACGATATCGATCTTGTAAGCTTCAATGACGACTTCATGTCGAGGCTCACGGCGGAATATCCCTACTTCATCAAGGACGTCATTCCCGCGGGAACCTACAGAGGAGTAGACCGCGACGTAGTGACCCCCGCGGTTATGGCCATGCTCATATGCGAAGCAGGACTTCCCGACGAGGTGGTCTACAGGTTCACAAAGGCCCTATGGGAAAACATTGCAGATCTTCACAGGGTTCACCCGAAAGCGACACTCATCACCCTGGAAACCGCCCTCGACGGAGTATCCGTTTCTGTCCACCCGGGAGCGGCCAAATTTTACTCAGAAAAAGGAATGACCGTTCCGGCGGTGAAATAACCCTTCCCGAGCCATGAAAAAGCGGCCCGTCAGGGCCGCTTTTTTTCTGCATATACTTTTATCGCTTCCAGCCAGGGCTCAGCAGCCATGACGGGAGAAAGGCCGTTGAGCCAGTCGCTCCGCCCCCCGCCCCTGGCGGCGAGAGCGGGGCTTTCCTTCAGAAAGGCGGAAAAATCCACGGAAACTTCTTTTCCCCTGTAGAGGAGGAAAGCCCCCTCATTCTTTTCCGGGTCTGGAAGAAGCAGGAGCAGGACACTACCGGGATGGGCATCGGACCATTTCCTGGCCGCAGGGGCTGCGAGTTCCCTCGAAAAGCCGGGCAGAACCGCGGCGGAGACCGGCAGTCCTCCGGCCGTGCAGTCTTCCGCGGGAAGGGAGATATATTGGGAGGCTCTCTCCATCATCTTCTTCAGGGCCCCGTTTTCCTCCTGGAGCCCGATGACAACCTGGCCAAGCTGGGGAAGCCTGCAGCCTATTCCCCTGACAAGCCTGCGGGCCGCTTCGCTGTACTCCTGGCGGAGTGCCACCCCGTCCACTGAAAACTTGAATTCCCAGTCCGGCGCGGTTCCCCGGAAAGCCGTTATGAAGAGGTTTCCTACCTCACCGGTGGACGAAGCATGGCTCCCCGAACAGGCGATGGTGTCATACCCGGGAATGCGGACCACCCTGATGGTTTCGTCGGCGATCCTGCCCCAGTTGCCCTTGATTCCGGGAAGGCGCTCTGCCTCCTCCTTCGAAAGCATGACTGTTTCAACGGGACGATTTTCCGCAACGATCCGGTTGCCTTCCTTTTCCGCCTCGAAGAGCATATCCCAGCCCAAGTCCCCGTCCCAGGCCAGGTACACCGACGTTTCGGCGCTGTCCACGGCAACCTTGAAAACCCGGAGCCCCGGATGTGCTTTCTCGAGAGCCCTTGAAAGTATATGCTCCCCCGTGTGCATTCTCGAGAGGAGACGGTGCCGCTCCAGGTCGGCCTCTCCTTCCACTTCCAGTCCTGGGACAGGGAAACCCATTTCAGCCTTTCCCGAGACAGCCACTCCTCCATCCTTTTTTTCCGTGTCGTCGATGCGGAACCGGAAATTCTCCGCCCAGAGAACTCCAGAGTCTCCGGGCTGCCCTCCGCCGGAGGGATGAAGCTCTCCGCCGGAGAGAAGAAGGGTGAATTTTTTCTTTTTTTCTTCCGATGCAAGAACATCCAGAATGGTCGCCCTGAAACTCACGATCACAGCTCCTTTCCTGCCGATGTAAAAACAGCACAAAGCCGGGATTAATCCCGGCTTTCGATTTTTCTATGGCGCGCCTGTGGCGATTCGAACGCCAGACCCTCGGCTCCGGAGGCCGATACTCTATCCGCTGAGCTACAGGCGCATTTGGTGCCCCGAAAGGCGAAGATTATTCTACCCTCGAACGGAGGAACCGTCAAGGCAAGGAGAATTGTCTTTCAATAGAGCCGTTGAGGCCGGCGCACGGTCAATCCGGATACTCAAGGCGAAAAGTCATGGTCTGCGTTTCGTTTCGAGTTCGTCCAGCACCCTGCGGACATCGCCGACACATCAGGTGCCCGCAGGATTTTTGACCCCGCATTCGCAGGTTCCGCTCTTTTTCGCCGAGAGGATTTTTTCGAGGATGGCGGAACCCCCGGTGGAAAAATACTCTTTCTCAATATCTTCCCGGGAATACCCGAAGCAGTAACATACCAGTCTGCCTGCCGCCACTCTTTCCAACTCCTTTTTCCGTTATCCGGGAGGGAGAGTTCCACGGAAGTCCGGGCTTATTTCCGGAACTCCACCACTGTGACGCCGAAGCCGCCTTCCGAGGGACCTCCGAGGCGATAGGACGCCACGTACTTCAGGGAGGCACAGAGGGAGTGAACCTCCCGCCTGAGGATGCCTTCCCCCCGCCCGTGAATAACTGTAACCTGGTCGTATCCCATCCGCATGGCCTGGTCGAGATAGCGCTCGACAACGGGGAGAGCCTCATCCACGTTCATTCCCCTGACCATGACCGAAGGCGGAACCCGGTCCGGAGACATGGAAAAAGATTCGGGCGGCGTGACGGCTCCCTTGGGTTTCTTTTTTGTGGGAACAAGCTTTTTGACATCCACTTCCATCTTCATGACACCGGCCCTGAGAAGGGCCCGGTTTCCCCTGAGGGACTCGATGGTCCCGACGATTTCCGTCCCCGCGACCTGGACAGCCATTCCAACGGAAGGAGAAAACTCTCCCCTGGTGCCAATGCCGCTGCTGAGAAGCCTTTTTTCCTGGTTCTGCTCCAGGTGTTTTCTCTCGGAACGGACTTTTTCGCTCGTATCTCGGATCTGGCGGTGGACTGCCGATTTTGCGGAGTCTTCAAGCTCCTTCAGCAGCTTTTTGCTGGATTCCTCCGCCTTTTCCAGGATGGAGGCAGCCTTCCGCTCCGCCTCGGAGAGAATCCTGTCCCTGCGGAATTCGATTTCTCTCACCCCGTCGTCGTATTTCTCTTTTTCTTCCTTAAGGCTTTTCCGCAACGCCGCTATCTCTCCCTCCGCCCTGTCGAGCCAGGCTTTCCTCTCGTTGAGCTCCCCTATCAGGTCTTCCACGGGGGCCTCCCTTTCGCTGAGGACATTTCGGGCCTTTTCGAGCACTTTTTCCGGAAGACCGTACCTCCCGGCGATAAGAAGGGCGTTGCTCTTTCCCGGAACCCCGAGAAGCATTCTGTAGGTTGGAGAAAGGGATTCAATGTCGAATTCCATGCTGGCCGTTTCCACTCCCGGTGCGGTAAGGGCGTACTGCTTCACCGGATTGTGGTGGGTCGTGGCCAGGGTGAGTCCCTTTTCCCTGGTAAGGGTATCCAGGATGGCGATGCCCAGGGCTGCCCCCTCCTGGGGGTCAGTACCGGCTCCAAGCTCGTCCAGGAGAACCAGGGACGTGCGGTCCGCCTGCTCGAGAATGGAGATGATGTTTTTCACGTGGGCGCTGAAGGTGGAAAGATTCTGCTCGATGCTCTGCTCGTCGCCGATGTCGGCGAAAATGGACCCGATATTGCCCACCACGGAATCCTCTCCCGCCGGTATGGGCAGGCCGCACCAGGCAAGGTAGATGCACACTCCGGCCGTCTTCAGGACAACCGTCTTTCCGCCTGTATTCGGGCCCGTTATGACGAGACTCCGGAATCGGTCCCCGCACCTGATGGTCACGGGTACGGCAGACTCACCGAGAAGGGGATGCCGGGCTTCCTGGAGGACGAACATGGTCTTTTCGGCGTACTGGGGAAGTTTCCACCGTTTTTTTGCCATGACCTCCGCCGCGGCGTAAATAAGGTCGAGGTCCGAGAGGACGGTCTCACATTCGGAAAGAGGCCGTTCCCGGGCAAGGATCACCTGTGTGAGCCTCCGGAAGATGGCCCGCTCTTCCTCCTTTTCATCCCGTATTTTCATGGCAAGCCTGTTGTTCAGGGGGACAAGGGCAGAGGGTTCCATGTAGACGGAGCTGCCGGACCCCGACCTGTCCACCACCGTTCCGGGGAAACGGTTGACGAACTCCTGCCGGACGAGAAAAACAAAATGGCCGTTTCTGAAGGCCGTCACTCTTTCCTGCAGCATATGGGCAAGAGAAGGGTTGTCGAGAATGTTCTGGGCCGACCGGCGTATCTGCCGGCGAAGGATCTCAAGCTCACGGCGAATCTCTGCGAGCTCCGGGGACGCGGAATCATAGAGGTTTCCCTTGTCGTCCAGCACACCAAGGGCATCCGACTCTTCAGAAAAATCCCGTATCTGCCGGCTGAGGCTGTCGAAGTGAGGATAGGCGTCCCTGTGCTTCGCCAGGTGTTCCCTGGTCAGCTTCGCAAGGGAGAGAAACCGGGCGACGGAAGCCAGCTCTTCGCCGGTGAGCATGCCGGACCTCCGTGCCTCCGACAGCATGGCGGAGACGCATCCGGAGGAGTTCCACGGCCACTCGCCGAAGGTGTCCCTGCAGGACGTATAGCTTTTGAAAAGGGCCACTCTCTCCACCAGGGCTTTGGCATCCCCCCGCGGCCTCAGTTTTTCTATGGCCGACAAGCCGAGTTCGCCTCTGACACAGGAGGCGAACTCGGCAAGAATCTTCGGTATTTCGAGGATTCTGAGAATGTCTTCCCTAACCTCCATTGCCGCCCCCGGCTTTTCCCGGGAAGAGCCCGGGGAGATTCAGGTCCGGCAGGGTAAAATTCTCCGGGAAGAGATCGTGCTTCCGGAGAAAGTCCTGTATGCCCGGCCATGCGGCGTCGGCGCCGCGCATGACGTAGCTCGCCCCCATCCATTCCGTGGGGAAGAAAGGCGAATAGGTGGTGATGCCCACGTACAGGAACAGGATGAGAACGGCACCTTTGAGGATTCCGGCGGCGCCGCCGAAAAACCTGTCGGCGAACGTGAGAGACGCAAACCTGAGGAAGGCCTTGACGATACGGCAGATGGAGGCGGCTAGAACGACGACCCCAATGTATATGGCCACCATGAAGCCCACGGACACCATGGAAGGATTGGCCTCCGGAAACATGGAAAGGATCCATGCCGCAGGCACTCCGGAATATTTCCAGGCCACAATGACGCCTCCCACCGTGCCGAGAAGGGAAAAAATTTCCCCTGACAATCCGCGAAACAGGCCCCTGACAGCAAAGGATGCCACAATCAGGGCAATGGCAATGTCAAAAATGGACGAAAAAGTCATAGCCCCTCCTTTTCCCGAATATCTTCAAGTGATCGTTCGAGTTTTCTTCCGAGTTTCTCCAGCAGCCACGCGAGCTGCAGACAGGAAAGGAGCAGAAGGCTCTCCTGGTCGAGAGAACCTTCGAACTCCCTGGTAATTTCTGCAGACAGGTCCGATATACCCTTGATGCTTTCGTCGTCGAGAGTGGTTTTCAAAAAGTATGATTTTTTCCCTATCCTGATGTTCACTTCACGAAGGGAGGCGTTCACTCCTAGGGTCTCCTTTCACCTCTGGCATCCTGGCCGATTGCCTGGGGCTGCTTCGCCTCGGGCATGAGTGAACTGAGCTTTTCGTACAGGGCTTTCATCTGCCCTTCGATCTGGCTCTTTTCCCGCTGGAAAGCGAGTTTTTCCCGCTCCATGATCTCAAGGTTGCGCTGGCTCTCCTTCGATATGCGGATGCACTCCAGTTCCTTTTCTGCAAGCTTGTTCTTCATTTCGTTGAACTGGACGCGAAGCTGGTCTCTCTCGTTCCTCAGGGACGCGACCACCTCCACGAGCTTGTCGGCAAGTTGTTCAATATGACTGATCGTGACCATGAAAAGTTCCTCCTATCGAAGAATATAACCCCTGGCTTCCATTTTCGCCCTGACACCGGCATGCACCGCATCGACTTCCCCATCGGTGAGGGTCTTGTCGTTCCGCTGGTAGGCGAGAGAGAAAGCGAGGCTCCGGTATCCGTCGGGTATTCCCTTTCCGGAATAGATATCGAAGAGGCGTATCCTCCTGAGCAGCTCGCCCCCTTCGCTCCGGATTCCCGCCGTGACTTCCTCCATGGGGCTGTTCAACGGTACGAGCAGGGAAATGTCCCTATACACCGGCGGGAATTGGGAGTTTTCCCTGAAAACCGGGAGAGACTCCTTTACCAGGGGTTCCAGGTCGAGCTCGAAGGCATAGAGCGGAGAACACTCGATGTCCTTCTCGATGGCCGGCTTCAGCCGCAGGAGATATCCCGCAGGACGGTCCTCCCGCATGATGACGGCGGTCTGCCCCCGATGCCCGAAGGGCTCCTCACCCTGGACAAACCCGAGGGAAACGCCCCTGCTTTCAGCGATGGCGAGAATATCCCCTTTCATGGAGAAGAGATCATCGGCTCCGGCGGGACCGAAGGGAAGGCGGGGATCCCTGCCTCCGTAAACGAGGCCCGAGATGCGCTCCACTTCTTCGTGTCCGCCTCCGTCGAGGGGGAGAAATACCCTGCCGAGCTCAAAGACTCTCACGGGTGCCTTCCATCCCGCCTGGACGGTCTGCTCCACGCTCCGGATCAGTCCGGGCAGAAGGGTGGTCCTCATCTTGGACTGTTCCGCGCTCAGGGGGTTCGCCAGTTCCAGGGGGCGGGCCCTCCTGTCTTCGGGAGGAAGCCTGAGAAGCTCTACGAAGGACGGGGCAAGGAAGCTGTAGTTCACAAGCTCCACATAGCCCCTGGAGAGAAGGATGTTCCGTATGCCGCCCTTTACCCTGGTGACCTCGCCGATGTCCCCCCGGCCGTAAAGCGCCTGGGGAAGCCGGGGAGCCAGGGTTTCGTTGTAGCCCCGGATTCTTCCCACCTCTTCGATCAGGTCTTCTTCAATGGTGATGTCGGGACGCCATGAGGGGACTGAAAAGACGCGCTTTCCCTCTTCCGAGGCAACCTGCCGCAGTCCGAGCCTTTCGAGGATTGCCGAGGCGCCGTCCATGTCGCCGGTAAGAAGGATTTTCCGGAGGTTCTTTTCCGTCAGGGCAACTTCCCTCCGGGCAGGCTCCATGGAGACGGCCGCCTTGAAAACGTAGCTCGTTTCCGCAGCCCCCCACTCTTTCAGAAGAGACGCGATAAAGTTCAGGGCCGCCTCCGACAGGTTCGAGTCCACCGTCCTGGCATAGCGGAAAGCAGCTTCCGAGTTGATGCCGAGCCGCCGGGACGTCCTGCTGACACGGATGGCATCGAACGTTGCCGATTCAATGAACACGGTCCTGGTTTCCGGCAGGATATCGCTGTTTTCTCCGCCCATGACTCCCGCGAGGCCTATGGCTTCTCCGGCGCTGGTTATGAGGAGATCTGTATTTTCGAGGGAATGCCGTTTTCCGTCCAGTGTAGTGATCACTTCTCCCGGTTTCGCCGGACGTACCGTGATTTCCGGGGCGGCAAGCCGTCCGGCATCGAAGGCGTGGGTCGGCTGTCCGAGGGTCAGCATGGCGATGTTGGTGGCATCCACCATGCCGCTGATGGGCCGCATTCCGAGGAATGTCAGTGCAATCCGGGTCTTCAGGGGAGACGGAACGGGCCTCAGCCCCGTCGCCAGGCCGAGGCAATATTTGCTGCATCCGTCGTCCTGAAGAGAGATGCCTTCAAAGGGCACAGGCCAGTCTGCGGTCTTCTCCGGAGGGGCGATGTCCGCAGGGTTTTTCTTCCACTCCGCCCCGGGGAACAGGGCGTATACTTCCCGGGCCACACCGAGGAGGCTCAGGAGATCACCCCGGTTCGGCGTGATGGAAAGATCGAGGACAGCGTCGTCCAGGCCGAACAGCTTCACCACGTCGCCGCCCACGGGAGAGTCTCCGGGAAGGCGGAGGATGCCGAATTCGTCCGCGGCTTCCGGAACGCCCAGTTCTGCGGCAGAGAGCAGCATTCCCTCACTGATGACGCTGCCGAATTCCCTGGTGCCGAGAACCGTTCCGTCGGCCAGGACGGATCCGGGCCGCCCGTAGGGCACCCTGTCGCCTTGCGAAAGGTTGGGAGCGGCGGTGACCACAACGGCGGTACCGTTGCCGTCCCGCACCACGGCGACGAACAGGTTTTCCTTTTCAGGATGGCTGGTGAGGCTTTCTATCTCGGCAACCTGGACATCCTTGACCAGGGCGCAGGGCCTTTCCACCGATTCCACCTCGCACCCGGTGAGGGTAAGCCGTTCGGCCACTTCTTCCAGGGTGGCGGGAATGGAGAGCGTTTCATTGAGCATGTTCCAGGAAATCAGCATGAGAGGGTCCTCCCCGAGAGAAGATAGGGCACGTTGCCTTCAAAGAGGACGCGCAGGTCGGTGAGCCTGTATTTCAGCATGGCGATGCGGTCGAGGCCGATGCCCCACGCAAAGCCGTTGTAGACGTCAGGGTCGATTCCCCCGTACCGGAGCACGTTGGGGTGCACCATGCCGAGCCCCGCCACTTCAAGCCACCCCGTCCCCTTGCAGATCCGGCAGGAGGGGTTCTTGCCCGAGCATTCCACGCACTCGATGTCCAGCTCCAGGGAGGGTTCTGTGAAGGGGAAATAGCTCGCCCTGTACCGGGCCTTCAGGGGACGGGCAAAGATGGCGGCCATAAGCGCTTCCAGGCATCCTTTCATGTCGGCCACGGAGATGTCCTTCTCCACCAGGAGGCCTTCGAGCTGGTTGAACATGGGGGAATGGGTAGGATCACTGTCCCTGCGGTACACTTTACCGGGACAGACAATCCGTATGGGGGCTCCGTATTTCAGCATGGATCGGACCTGCACGGGTGAGGTGTGGGTCCTGAGCAGCTTCCCGTCGGGGAAATAGAAGGTGTCCTGCATATCCCTTGCAGGATGGGAAGCCGGAATGTTGAGGGCTTCAAAGTTATGGAAGTCATCTTCTATCTCAGGGCCGAGGGCCACGGAAAATCCCAGCCCCGCGAGGATTTCCACCACATCCTGGGTGAGCTGGGCCACGGGATGGATGCCGCCCCATTCCCTGCCCCGGGCAGGGAGTGTGACGTCGATGCGGTTCCGCCGCTCTTCTTCAGCCGACTCGGCCTCTTCGATGGCCTTTTTTCCTTCGGCAAGGCGGGCTTCCATGAGGTCCCGGAGGGAGTTTACCGCCTCTCCGGCGGCAGGACGCTCCTCGGGGGGGAGCGATCCGAGCTTTTTAAGGAAGGAGGTCAGGATTCCCTTTTTTCCGAGAAAGGCCACCTTCACCTGCTGCAGCTCTTCGGACGTGGCCGCCCGGGAAAGCTGTCCGGCGAAGTCTTGCTCTATTGTATGCAGTTCGCTGGGGATTGATGTCACTTGCCGTTTTCCTCCTTGTCCTTTTTCTCTATCATTTTTGCGATATCCTCGTCCGTTCCGGCGACAAGAAGCCTGTCCCCTTCCTGGATGACGCTGTCCGGCCGGGGCAGGAAGCGGCTTCCCTTCCGGTCGAAAAGGAGGACGATGCCATTATACGTCTTCCGAAATTCGAGTTCCATCAGCGATTTCCCCACCATCCCGGGCGATGCTTCAATCTCGCCGACGAGAACTCCTCCGCCCGGGATGGCGGAAAAGGCTGAAAGCCACGGGTTGACCAGTGTTTCCGCTATATTTTTGCCTGCGTCCCTTTCCGGGAAGATCACCTTGTGGGCTCCCACCCGTGAAAGAATCCTTCCGTGAATGGCGGTCTGTGCCCTCGCAATGACCTTTGGGATGTTCAGCCCCTTCAGGATGGCCGTGGCAAGAATGCTTGCCTCAACGCTGTTTCCGATAGCCACCACGGCGATATCCGCCTCTTTCGCACCTACCTTCAGAAGGAGGTCTTCATCTGTAGCATCGAGCTGGGCACAGTACTCCACAACCTCCGCCACTTCCTCGACCCTTTGCTTGTCTATGTCCACGGCGATTACATGCTGGCCGAGTTGTGCCAGTTTTTCGCAGACGGAGACGCCGAAGCGCCCGAGTCCGACTACAAGGATGGTCTGTTTGCTGTCCATGGCCCGCCTCCCTGTTAACCTACGGGGATGTTCGTTTCGGCGAAGGTGATTTTCGACGCCTCCCTGTCCCGGGAGATCATCCCGTACATGAATGTAAGAATACCAACCCGACCCCAGAACATCAACAGGATGATGATCACCTTTCCCGGTGCTGAAAGAGAGGGCGTGACACCCAGTGAAAGTCCCACGGTCCCCATGGCTGAAACCGCTTCGAAAGCCAGGGTACCGAAAGGAAAGGGTTCAAAAAGACACAGAAGGATAATGCCGAGAAGAACGGTCAGAATATACAGCACAGCAACGGCAAGAGCCCGCCTGACGTTGCCGTCGGAAATCTTTCTGTTTCCTATGGCCATGCTCTTTCCCCGTATCTCGGAAAGGGAGGAATAAAAAAGCAGTCCCGCCGTGGTGGTCTTGATCCCCCCTCCGGTGGACCCCGGGGACGCACCGATGACCACGAGAATACAGAGAACAAAAACCCCGAGCGATGAGAAGGACGGTATGGGAATCGTGTTGAAACCAGCCGTCCGTGCCGTAACGCTCTGGAAAAGAGCGTTCCAGATCTTCAGAGGAAGAGGATGGCCGGAGAGCCCCCGGGCCGAGTCTGAAGCCAGAAGGAGCACTGCCCCCCCTGCGACCAAGACGGCGGTTGTCCTGAGAACAAGAATGGAATGGGCCGACAGGTGGGACCGCTCCCGCAGCCGGACGAAGAGGTCGCCGATGACCAGAAAGCCGAGACCTCCCGTCACGATGAGAATCATAATCACCCCGGGAAGGAGGAACTGGCCCGAATACCCCTCCAGCCCACCCCGCAGGGTAGAAAAACCTGCGTTGCAGAAGGCGCTCACAGAATGGAAGACGGCATCAAAAAGAGCTTCCCCTGGAGAAAAAGACCTGAGAAATACTATGAACAGTGGAATTGAGGCGGCAATCTCCATAATGAAGGTGAATCCAAGCATCCTGTAGAGCAGTTTTACGGCTCCTGAGGGGGTCTCAACTCCGAAGCCTCCGGTAAAGAGAAGCCGCTGCCGTATGCCCACCCGCCTTCCGAGCAGCACCATGATGGCGGTTGCTGCCGTCATGACCCCGAGACCGCCGAGCTGGATAAGGACAATGACAACCCATTGGGAAGCGGGAGCGAGGTCCCTGCCCGTGTCCACCACAACAAGCCCCGTCACGCACACTGCCGATGTGCTGGTGAAGAGAGCGTCGAGAAGAGAAAGAGGCTTTTCATGCCCGGAGTTGAGAGTCCATAGAAGCAGGGTTCCCGCCGCGATCAGCGACAGGAACCCCAGGGTAATGGTCTTTTCAATCCGGAGCGAGCTGTAGGTCTTCACTCTTGCCGGGCCGGGGCCGCGGACGGCGGCTATCTGCCCAGGGCACTCCGTGCCTGCTCGGAGAGCTTGATGAAGGCGGGCATGTCGTTGATGGCCAGCTCGGAAAGCATCTTCCGGTTGATGGAGATTCCCGCCTTCTTCAGCCCGTTCATCAGGACACTGTAGGACAGTCCCTGTGCCCGGGAAGCGGCGTTGATACGGGTGATCCACAGCCGCCGGAAATCTCTCTTCTTTTTCTTCCGGTCGGCA
Source organism: Aminivibrio pyruvatiphilus (assembly GCF_004366815.1). NCBI lineage: Bacteria > Thermotogati > Synergistota > Synergistia > Synergistales > Aminobacteriaceae > Aminivibrio > Aminivibrio pyruvatiphilus. The sequence continues at coordinate 108,875 of NZ_SORI01000010.1, forward strand.
TAGGCTCTGGAAAGGGAATGGAGGTAGGCCTCCCTGGCCCTTCTGTAAACATTCTTTTTCCGACCCCAGTAACCCTTGGTGATGGAAAACAGTTTCTTTCTTTTTCTATCGCTAGCGCTACCACCTTTGACGCGGGGCATCGCACGTCACCTCTTTCATGAAAATTGACTGTTAAACGGTATTGTTCCTCAGCTGTACGGAAGCAGCTTTCTCATGTACTCCATCTGCGTATCATCAACGTAGCCGGTCTTGCGGAGCTTTCTGAGTCTCGAAGGGCTCTTGCAGGTGAGCAGGTGTCCCCTTCCCGCCTTGCGGTAGGAGAGTTTTCCCGTTCCCGTGAACGAGAATCTTTTTTTTGCTCCCGAATGGGATTTAAGCTTGGGCATGATGTGTTCCTCCTTCCCCGGATATTGAGTCAAGATAAAAGCCCGCCGCTGTGCACGGCAGGCGGAAAAGCGGTGCGCATTTTATGGGGTCACGGAATTACTCTGCCGTTTTCTCCGCGGAGACAGGTGCCGTCTCCTTCGGCTTTCCATTATTCTTTTTTTCAGTCGCCCCTGCCGCCTCGCTCTTTTTTTCGGGCTTCGGAGCCATCTTTCCCTGGCCGGGAGGAAGGGGGGTAAGCATGATCCTCATATACCGGCCCTCCATGCGGGGGTTTCCCTCGCTTTTGCCGAGGCCGTCGCAGTCGGCGATCACCCGGGCGAGCACTTCCTCGCCTTTATTGAGAAAGGACATTTCACGGCCCCGGAAGAACACCGAGACCTTGACCCTGTGGCCGTCCTCGAGGAAGCCCTTGATTGCCCGGACCTTGAAATCATAGTCGTGCTCGTCGATTTTCGGGCGCATCTTCATTTCTTTGAGGGCCTGGACCTTCTGTTTCTTTCTCGCGTCCTTCTCCTTTTTCTGGAGCTGGTAGCGATACTTCCCGTAGTCCAGTATCCTGCAAACGGGAGGGGTGGCCTGAGGAGCCACTTCGACAAGGTCGAGCTGCCGTTCCTCCGCCAGCCGAATTCCCTCTGCTGTGGGTATTACCCCCAGCTTGACGCCGTTTTCGTCGATGAGGAGCACTTCACGGGATGTGATTTCGCGGTTGACTCTGGGATCTCCGTCTTCTTTTCTTGTTACTATAGCCTTTCACCTCCGTGTGAAATATGAAGAGGGGCCGGTGAAGCCACCGGCCCCTCGATAAAGTGCGAGAGATTCTCCGATACCGAAAAGCATGTTTCGCCGTCCGGTGAGAGGGTGGCCCCTCTGCTTTGCACTGATTGTAATAAAGCTGAATGAATATATCACACCGCCGGAGAAAACGCAATCTTCTTTCCCGAACCTAAATCCGCAGGTTCGTTCCCTCAAGTAAAGGGATAACTCCCCGGACGGGGAAATGAACTGTTTTCGTTTCCCCGTTTCCTTTCTTTCTTACCCTTTTTCAGGTTTTTCAGGTCTT